>JAKAOI010000099.1 GCA_021812265.1 Chloroflexota bacterium
ATTTTGCTGCGCGCGCCTTCCGTGAACATTGGATAGACGCTGAGCCGCGCGCCGGTAAACGCGACGGCGCATTTTGTATGCGGCTGCGCCGTGATGAATCACGCATTCTTAGCAACTATAAAGAGTCATACAGCGGTATGAAAACCTTAGCGCACGAACTCGGCCATGGATACCATAATCTCAACCTGGCCGATAAAACCCCACTGCAAAAAATAACGCCAATGACATTAGCCGAAACCGCCAGTATTTTTTGTGAGACGCTGGTGAAAGAAGGCGCGCTGCGCTCAGCTTCACGCAGCGAGCAAATTGAAATTCTTCAGGAATCTTTGCAAAGCGCAACCCAACAGATTATGGATATCACGAGCAGATTTCTCTTTGAACAAACGGTTTTTCAAAACAGACTCGCGCGCGATCTTACGGTAGATGAACTGAACGAAGCCATGCTGGCCGCCCAACGTGAAGCTTACGGCAACGGATTGGATGACCGCTATTTGCACCCATATATGTGGGCAGCAAAAAATCATTATTACAGCGGTTCACGTTCATATTATAATTTCCCGTATATGTTTGGTTTACTATTCGGAACCGGCATTTACGCGGCGTTTAAAGATGACCCAGCGCTCTTCCGGAAGAATTATGACACACTGCTGGCGTCTACCGGCATGGGCGACGCGGCAGAGCTTGCGGCGCGTTTCGGTGTCGATCTGCGGTCCTATGCGTTTTGGCAATCATCGTTAGATGTTATTCGCGGCGATATTAACACATTTATTTCACTTATCGGTTAATTGCCGGAGCCGGAGCCGCTAACACCATAGGTTTGTTTAAACAAATCCGGACGCCGGACAAATCCCGATAACAATATTTAGAGCTATACCATACAGAAAGTGAGGCTCGCCAAACGGCGAGCAGGCGCTTCCTCTACTTGCCTGAGATTAGAGGCCAAGCCTGTCTTTTCAATGAATACCCTTTCACCCCATATTGCGGACCATCAGGATGTTATTATTGTCGGAGCTGGCCCGGCAGGCCTTTCCGCGGCCGAAAGCTGCGCTAAGGCCGGTTTGCGGGTATTAGTTTTAGAGCGGCAGAAAGAAATAGGCTACCCAATTCATACCAGTGGCGGCACGTGGATTGCCGATATGAAGGCGTTGAATATTCCGCAGGAACTCTATTTCCCTATACCGAGGATAACATTCCTATCCCCGAATAACGCTTGTGAGTTTTTTTATGACACCCCCGTATCGTGTGTTTTAGATATTCGCGGATTATATCAATATTTAGCTGCGCAGGCCATCAAAGCCGGCGCCGTTATTCGCACAGCATCACCGGTAGAGGGTCCAATACTGGAAAACGACAAACTGGTTGGGGTAAAAGGAAAAAATGCATTGAACGAGCCACAGGAATGGCGAGCAAACTTAGTTATAGACTGCACCGGTTTTTCATCAACAATCGCTTCCCGTATGGGGCTGCATGGCGGCTATCATCGCTATGGCTATGGGGCAGAGTGGGATTTAGTTGCGCCTAATTTTCCACAAAATGAATTATACCTTATTATGGGCAGCCAAGTTGCGCCTTCAGGTTATGCCTGGGCTTTTCCCCATGGCAGCGGCAGGGTGCGGCTGGGCGTGGGTATTATACGCCCGGATGCAGATGAAGACGCACGAAAATATCTTATGACTTTCGTCGAACGCCTGCCGCAGTTAAGCGCTGTTTTTGCCGGAGCCAGTCCGCTGGAATATCACACAGGGCTATTTCCCTCTGAAGGAATGATGGAACATTTTGTGGCTGATGGATTAATTACCGCAGGTGACTCCGCCGGACAAGGCTCTACCCTTGTGGGTGAAGGCATACGATTTGCAATATACGCCGGCAAAATGGCAGGCAACGTTGCCGCCTCTGCCATAAGAAGCAACGATACAAGCGCTAAAAGGTTAGGAGAGTTTGATAAACAATGGCGCGCACAGTTTGGCAGGAACTTGGATATTGCCTATATAATCAATAAACGCATAGCCGCCTATACGGATACGCAATGGGACGACAGCCTCGGCCTGCTAGCAAAGCTTTCTCCCGCTGAAGCGGCTGAGGCGATTCGCGGTGATTTCAGCGTAAAATTGGTTACTGGCATAGTGCGCAAAAATCCTTCGCTGTTAACCAAAGGCGCTAAAGCGTTTGTGCGCACCATCTCCCAGCGGATAATCGCAAAAGATTGAGCAATTCCTAAACAACCAAAGCTATAAACTATAATCGGCAAGGCGCTAAAAAACGCTATTGTAGTTCCCGCGCTCGTGTGCTACCATATTTGTAATAATATATTCTCAGCTTCACGAAGAATCGGCAGAAATAGGCAGATGCGCAGCGCATTCTGCTTTTGGGGGAAGGACGGCGCGCCACTATGAGATGCAGCCATTGCGGAAGAGAACTGACAAACGCAGCTGTGCAGCTTGGTTATTGCCCAAGTTGCGGGGAATTGATAACACAGAATAACTCTCAGGATATTGCAAATCAACGAAAATATGCCATAAAAATATCTCAGCCGGAAGATTTACACGAGCCATCATCTGCGCTGATTCAAAGTTCCCAAGGAACTATCCTTCACGCTGCGGAGCCGCCGGAGCCGCTGCAACAGAGCGCGCAGATACATAAGCAAGCCGCTGCGCCGGCGGCAGCCTCTTCCAAACATCTGGAGACCCCAAACGGACAACCACCGTTGCCGGCAGCAGAAAATCCGGTGATTATACACAAAAATAACACCGGTCTTATTGCCATTATTTTATTTTCAATTTTGGCTATTATGGTTCTATCAGTTGGAGCATTATTCCTGGTTAAACCAAATATAGCTTCGGGATTTTTGAAAAATTCCACAACAGCAGCAGCGCCAACACAACCAGCAACAGCTACCAGCGCGCCGACGGCAACAGCTACAGCCGCGCCAACGCCGCTTCCCACCGTTCCACCGCCGCCTCAAGGCTACACAGCATATACTGATCCCTCCCATCACTTCGGGTTCGATTATACTACCACATGGAACGCCAACGCGCCAACTACGCTCAGCAATTTAATAACATATACTTTTGAAACACCTGATTTAAAAACTATCGCTGTCATCAACCAAGTGACAAACGGCGCCATTACACCAAATAATATCGGTGTCTATTTAGCTAATTTTTCAACGGGGCAAAACGGCCAGAATTTTCAGGTAACACAGGCGGCAGCGCAGTTTACCAGCGGCGCAAATACGTGGGTGCGCGCAGTAGGACAATATACGGTTGGCGGGCAATCTTTCACGTGTGAAGGTTTAGCGTTAATCCATGAAAATCAGGGATATATTCTTATTTACGCGGCGCCGGCGGCAAATTTTGCCGATTCGGCTGGCACACCGTTTGCCGAAATGGTCAGCACATTCACTTTTTTGAACTAAGCAGGAACAAATATCGGTATGAAACAAGGTTCAGTTAAAACACGAAACAACCTGCAAAACTCACAGCGCAACTCAATATTTATTGGTTTGTTATTAATTATTACAGCTCTAACCGCCATCGGGGTAATAGCGCAAAATCCGCGTATGTGGTCTTTTTTGAAAACAACGGCAAGTCAATTGCCGAAAACTATCGGCGCTGCTCCAACGGCGACCAGTATAGCAAAATCTGCGTTGCAGCCAACCGGAGCAAAACCTGCGGGATTCTCTGCTTACGAAGCGGCGGATCATTCATTTGCGCTATACATATCTGCTTCTTGGGAAGCGGCGTCTTCGGAAATTACTTTAAATCACGCAGCGGTAAAAGGAGTAACATTTACCTCACACGGCGCCAGCCTGCCAAACGCGCAAATATATATTCTGCCGGAACTGCTTTCAGCAACGCAAATTCAATCGGCGGCAGCGGTGTTGGCTGGCAGCCAAGGATATATAAATTATACAGCCGGCGCGCAAACAACAAGTGTTATTGCGGGAAAAAGTTGGATCGTCATTCCTATTTCGGCGAATTTTCAGGGCAGTTCGGTAACTGCGCAAATTTTATTTCGGCAGCAAAATAACAAAACGGCAGCGTTGTTTGAGGCGGCGCTGCCAATTCAGTTCAACGGATACAATAGCGAAGACTTCACACCGATGGCGGCCAGCCTAGCTTTTTAGAGTTCCGGCTGTGCTGATAACGCCATCACCTGCCGCTGGCACTCAAACATAATGACGCTGGCGGCAACTGCGGCGTTTAATGATTCCACGTTATTGGCCATGGGGATGGCGACAGCGGCGTCGGCAAAATCTCTCGCCGCGGCGGAAGGGCCGTGCGCTTCATTACCGATAACAAAAACACAATCGCGGGTAAGATCTTCATGATAATAAAGGGTTTCTGCGCCGGCTTCAGTATAAAAACGCCGATGATTGGCAAACGTGCGCGATAAATCTGCCCAAGAGCGGCGAATAAACATAGGAAGTTTAAATATAGCCCCACTGGCAGATCTGACAACTTTTGGAGCAAAAATATCCGCGCAGCCTGGGGTAAGATAAATTGCTTCGGTGTCGGCGGCAAGCGCTGACCGTAATATAGCGCCCATATTACCGGGATCGCGTATTTCATCCAAAATCAAACTAAGGGGGCGACTGGCCGTGGGACGGCTGGCGCGTGCGCGATCGGGATCGATAGCGTTCAGCGGGACCATCGCGGCGATTCCCTGCGGAGTTTGTGTGTCGGATATTTTTGCTAAAACTTCCGCTGTTGCGGAAGCGACATGTACCCCCAGATCAATAAGCGATTGATAGATTACCCCATTTTCGGATTTCAGCAAAGCGTCTTCACGAAACAGCGCCGCTGAAGGGGTTATGCCGGCTAACAGCGCTTCTTGCAGCAAATGCGCCCCTTCAATCAGGAAGGCGCGGTGTTGTTTGCGGCCTTTTGGCGTATGCAGTGAACAAAAGGAGCCTACGAGATCATTTCGCAGGCTCGAAACAACTGAAGGGAATTGATTTCCGGACATACGTTTATTTATTTTTGCAAGGCAGCTGCTGCTTTTTTGGCGATTTCACCAAAAGCGGCGCCGTTATACACGGCCATATCAGCCAGCATCTTGCGATTAACTGTAATATTGGCAAGCGCCAAACCATGCACGAACTTGCTGTAGCTCAGCCCATACAATCTGGAAGCAGCGTTGATACGCATAATCCAAAGTTTGCGCATATCGCGCTTGCGATTGCGGCGGTCGCGATACGCATAGGCTAAGGCGTGCATCACCGCTTCATGCGCCGGGCCGTAAATTCGGCTGCGAGCGCCGCGCATACCTTTTGCGCGCTCCAGCACTTTTTTATGACGTTTATGCGAGGTAACCCCGCGTTTTACACGTGGCATGATTAGAATAACCTTTCTGTAAAAATCAAGCGGGAAGGCTCATGTCAAGGCCAATACCGCTGAGACATACGATCTTGAAAAAAATCAGGCGTATGGAAGAAGGCGTTTCATCTTTTTAGCGTCGCCTTCGTGAAGCTGGCGCACTTTATCAAGGGAGCGAATGATCCGGGAAGATTTTCGGCGGCGAAGGTGGCTTCGGCCAACTTTAAAATAGGTAAACTTCCCTGAAGCAGTCTTATGAATCCGCTTGGCAGTGGCCTTGTGTGTTTTTAATTTGTATTTTTTCACAATTGTCCTCATGGGCAAGATAATTTGCGCACTTTCACTATACCACGCAGCTTGACACTTCGCAAGGTATCGGGCATTCTGGTTATATCATATTGCCAAAAAACTGCCCAATCGCCCTTACTTGACATTTATAGTCATATCATATACAGTTAAAATTAAATTTCCCCAAATTTATATATTGGGACTTTCACTGGCATTACCTTGTCTGGAGTATGTAAAGGCGCTCTCCTTACGCAAAAATTTGGGTATGCGCAAGACTCGCAGAATATATTCCAACATGATAACCTTGTGCAGATTCAGCGAAAGGCCTATTGAAACCAACTTTATGATTATTGAAGAAAAAGTATTACCGGCCGTTTCATATGGCGTTTACGATAAAGCGCGCTTTTTTGGAAGCGATGAAATGCGTGAGGATGATGAACGTTCTCCGTTTGAAATCGATCGTTCGCGCATTATCCATAGCGCAGCGTTTCGCAGATTGCAAGGAAAAACCCAAATTTTTGGTGTGGCAAACGATGATTTTTTTCGAACTCGGTTAACTCACACGCTTGAGGTAGCGCAAATAGCAAAAGGAATAGCGCTGATAGCCAAAACAAATCCAGAGCTGGTTGAAACAATTGCGCTGGCGCACGATATTGGGCACCCGCCGTTCGGCCATTCGGGAGAGCGAGCGTTGAATGATCTGATGATGGATAAGCGTTTTGGTATATTCGACAGTAACGCGCAAAATTTGCGTATATTAGCAAAGCTGGAATTTAAAAGCCGCAAATATAACGGATTAAATTTAACCCGCGCCACGCTCGATGGACTCCTGAAACATAAACGCGATGTTACATCTGACGGGAAGCCCAAAAATTATTTTTATCCTTCCGAAGAAAAACTGATTCATTGGATTATTGATACAACACCGGAAAAGCACCTATCCTTTGAAGGGCAAATTGTTGACTGGGCAGATCAAATTGCTTATTCTGTGCATGATATTGAAGATGGCATTCACGCGCAAATGATTACTTCGATGTCGCTGCATAATCCCATGGCGCTGCAAAAAATAACGGAAGCGCTGGCAGGCTCCTTTGATACATCATCAATTCAAAAGGCGTTTCAAGAATTGACAAATGAAGTTCGCAATATTGAAAGCATCGGCAGCGCACGGGAACGAGCTTGTGAACGCAAATCGCTTACTTCGCGGCTGATACATTCATTTGTTACCGGTGTTACTGTAAAATCTGCCGGAAACGGTAAAGTTCGCAAACGGCACGCCTACGATCTGGAAATACCTAAAGAACTGCAATGCCGCTCAAAAGTATATCAGCAAATTGCTATGGAGTTGGTTATTCACAACCATACCGTCGCATCTATTGAACAAAGAGCGCATAATATTCTGGGGAAATTATTTGAAGCGCTGACAGCAAAAGACGCGCTGTATTTATATACTGATGAATATCGCCAGTTTTATTCCGAAGCCCAAACAGACGCCGAACGCGGCAGGGTAGCGTGTGACTTTATTGCCGCAATGACAGATCACGCCGCAGAAAATTTTTATCGGCGATTGTTTTAGCGCGCCGCAAATATATGCTGAAACAGCATATGAAAAACAATTGTGTGGCGCCAGCCGGCAATCTCAGCGGGTGGTCACCTTATAGCGGGTAAACAGCATTGCGCCATTAGTTTTTACGCTAACCAGATCCGACCGAATAGAATTTTCGGGGCGAAACGCAATATTTTCTACCAGACGCAAAAAATGATGATCGGCCGAAGAGCCGGCCAAACGCGGCGCAATGGTTTGAAACATTTCATCAATAACGCCTTCGCCTAGAAAATCACCAAACAGGGTTGGGCCGCCTTCAAACAAAATTGTGCGAAAGCCTAAGTCCCACAGCGTTTTAATGATTGCTGCAGCAGAAAGCAAC
>JAKAOI010000100.1 GCA_021812265.1 Chloroflexota bacterium
GCAACCGGCGATTATACGGCAGTCACTTTGCCATATCGCAATACGGCTACGGGATCAGATAAAACGAAAACCTATGTGTTTATGGTTTACGCCGCGCTGACATCCGGCAAAACCATTGCCAGTGTAACCCTGCCAGCTACAGTAACCGGTGGCGGCATGCATATATTTACTATTGCCACTGGTTCGGTAACTATTCCTCCGACAACGCTGCCCGCGTATAACAACGAGGGAACCAGTCCAGACACAAACACGACTGTCGGCAACTTCGACGGCGGCGGTCGCAGCTATTCATCTACTGCTTTAAGCGCCGCGGGAGTAAATTCCAATGCTGCGTTCACCTTTGACGGCGTTACCTTCACTTGGCCGGCCGAAACCGCCGGCAGTAACGATAACTGGCGCACTGCCGGACAAGTGATTCCGGTAAGCGGCTCCGGCGCTGATGTAGCGTTGTTGGGCGCAGCCGCCGGCGGCCAGTCTACGGGAACGATTACTATCAAATATTCCGACGGAACCACTCAGCAGGTAAGTGTTACATTGAGTGACTGGACGCTGAACGGCGGCTCTGTTTCCCCTGCAACCGGCGATTATACGGCAGTCACTTTGCCATATCGCAACACGGCTACGGGATCAGATAAAACGAAAACCTATGTGTTTATGGTTTACGCCGCGCTGACATCCGGCAAAACTATTGCCAGTGTAACTCTGCCATCCACAGTAACCGGTGGCGGCATGCATATATTTACTATTGCCGCCGGCACGGTAACTATTCCATCAACAACGCTGCCTGCGTATAACAACGAGGGAACCAGCCCAGACACAAACACGACCGTCGGCAACTTCGACGGTGGTGGCCGCAGTTATTCATCTACTGCTTTAAGCGCCGCAGGAGTAAATTCCAACGCATCATATACCTTTGACGGCGTTACTTTCACATGGCCGGCCGAAACCGCCGGAAGCAACGATAACTGGCGCACTGCCGGACAAGTAGTTCCGGTAAGCGGATCCGGCGCTGATGTAGCGTTGTTGGGCGCAGCCGCCGGCGGTCAGTCTACGGGAACAATTACGATTACATATTCTGACGGAACCACGCAGCAGGTAAGTGTTACATTGAGTGACTGGACGCTGAACGGCGGCTCTGTTTCTCCCGCAACCGGCGATTATACGGCAGTTACCTTGCCATATCGCAACACGGCTACAGGAGCGGATCAAACGAAAACCTATGTGTTTATGGTTTACGCCGCGCTGACATCCGGCAAAACTATTGTCAGCGTAACCTTGCCAGCCACGGTAACCGGCGGCGGCATGCATATATTTGCCATTGCGTCAGGCACGGTAAATATTCCTCCGACAAATTTACCTGCGTATAACAGTGAAGGAACCAGTCCAGACACAAACACGACCGTCGGCAACTTCGACGGTGGTGGCCG
Source organism: Chloroflexota bacterium (assembly GCA_021812265.1). GTDB lineage: Bacteria > Chloroflexota > Ktedonobacteria > Ktedonobacterales > JACDGC01 > JAJYBV01. The sequence continues at coordinate 1,428 of JAKAOI010000100.1, forward strand.
CAGTTATTCTATCAATGCTTTAAGCGCTGCGGGAATCAATTCTGGCGCTTCCTTAACAGTAGACGGAATTTCATTTGCCTGGCCGAAAGAAGCCGCCGGCAGCAACGATAATTGGTCTGCCGCAGGGCAAGTGATTCCGGTGAGCGGCTCTGGCTCCGAGCTGGCGTTTTTAGGCGGCGCTGTAGGAGGCAAATCGTCTGGAACAGTAACAATCACCTATACCGACGGCACTACACAAACTGCAACCCTTGAATTTACCGATTGGGCCATTGGCGGCGGCGCCAGCGCCATTTTGCCGGATAACACTATAGCGGCATATATGACCTATAGAAATACGGCAACAGGGCAGCAATACTTAGCGTTGTATTTGTTTATGGCGTATATTCCTGTAACTTCCGGTAAAACAGTAGCAACAGTAACGCTGCCAACAACACTTACCGGCGGTGGTATGCATATTTTTGCTGTGTCTCAAGGTAATACGCCAAATGTGCCTGCAGCCACATCAAATCAATCTTTGCAAACCTATCTTGGCGGCAACACACGTTCAAGTTATTTTCCCAATGAAACGCAATTTACTTCTGCGGATTCTGCAAATATTGCAATGCAATGGGCAGCTAAAGCTGGCGGAGCCGCTAATGTGCAACCGTTGGTTGTAAACAATGTGTTATATTGGGGCACCTGGGATGGCGTATTCCATGCCACAAATCTTTCCGGCGTGGATATTTGGACGCAAAACTTAGGCGTATTAACGGTTTCAACATGCGCGCCGCCATCAGCAGGCATTGCCGGAACCGCAACATACGGCTCTGTTAATGGAACTGCGGCAATATTTGTTGGCGGTGGAGATGGCAATTTTTATGCGTTGAACGCCAGCACCGGCGCTATTCTTTGGAAAACAATGATAGCTCCCCCACCGGCAAACTTTATATGGGATTCTCCTGCCGTATATAATGGCAGCGTATTTATTGGAATCTCTTCATTCGGAGATTGCCCCGACAGCCAAGGTATGCTTGATAAGCTAGATATAAATACGGGAACTATTCAATCCGTGTTTGATATTGTTCCTGCAACGTGCACCGGCGGCGGAATGTGGGGATCACCCGCTATCGACACCGCAACCGGAATTATGTATATTGCTACCGGCAATCAAAATCTGGGGACGGGACCCTGCACCGATGAGCCATATGCCCAAGCAGTAGTAGCTATCAATACAACTAATATGACAGCTGTGGGGTCTTGGCAAATAATGCCCTCTACGGCAACGGGAGATAGTGATTTTGGCTCTACGCCAACGTTGTTCACTGCCACCATTAATGGCGTAGTGCGGCAGTTAGTTGGTGTGGGCAATAAAAACGGTTTGTATTACACATTCGATCGAACCAATATTACCGCCGGCCCCATTTGGAGTGTTCAGGTGGCAATTGGCGGAGATTGTCCCGATTGCGGCAACGGAACTATATCGCCCAGTGTATTTGACGGCAATACGTTATATATTGCCGCCGGACAAGTTACTGTAAACGGGGTTACATACAGCAGTAATCTGATGGCGGTGAATCCGGCGACAGGAGCAATTATCTGGAGAACGTATTTCTTCCAGGGATATATATTGTCTGCTGTATCTGCCGTTAAGGGTGTGTTGTTTACCGGTGTGGGAAATTCGCTAGTAGCCATAAACGCCGCAAATGGCGCGTTATTGTATCAGTATATTGATACATCTACCGCATATTCTCTGTTTTATGGCGCTCCGGCAGTAGTAAACAATGTTGTTTATGCGACAAATTATGATGGAACACTGTTTAGTTTCACCGTAAAATAAATTTTTGCCGCAATAAACGCCAGCAGAGTCCGGAAAAATCTTTCCGGACTCTGTTTTTTTATGCAGAAGAATGCCTTTAGTGGCGAACTATGGCAATTGCTTCATGCTGACTAATGTATTTAAAATACTGTCGGAAGTGGTAATCGTTTTAGAGTTTGCTTCAAAGCCGCGCTCTGCAATAATCATATTGGAAAACTCACGGCTTAAATCTACGTTAGACATTTCCAACGCGCCGGAGGTAACGGTGCCGATTCCGTTGGTGCCCGGAGCGCCGGTTGCGCCGACAGATCCGCCAAGGTTCATGGTAAATGTTTGCGTGCCCGTAGCCGGAGCCAGTGAAACACCGCTCGGCAGCGTTAAGGTCAGCGCGCCGTTTGCCGTAGTAAAGGTGTATACACCGGCAGCAAGCGACGAACTGGTTACCGGAACGGAAACGCCGTTTACTGTTATGGTTGGTGTGCCTGAAAGGCCGCCGGTTCCCATAGTGAAAGAAAGGGTTGCGCTGGTAACCGGATAGGAATAAGGCAGTGTGCCCGTATTCAACGCGCCGGCAATCGTAGTCGCCGTAGTTGTCATCGCCGCAGGAATTGACATTGTTGATGGGAATGTCATCGACGGTGAATTTACTCCGCTGTTGCCGGCGGAAATAAGGGTTACTGCTGTGCCGCCGCCAAAATTAATTGCTGTAGCGCTGCTGATATTTGAAACGCCGGAGTTTAACGTGGGAATATATAAGCTATTGCCTATCGCTTGTAAGCCGGTGGGGTTGGGAAACTGCGCCAATGCAAGCTGCCCCAAAGTGGTTGTTGTGCCGCTGCTGCTAACGCCGGTTACTGCGCCATCTGGCGCAATACTATAGCTGGAATATGTGCTGGGAATAGTAATAGGAGCCAATGGCGCGTTTGTATTTATGGTCGGCGGATTTCCTTGCGCCTGATAGCCTAAAACCGCCATACCCGTTGATGGGCTGACTAACGCGCCATTCGCGTCTAAATTAAATGCTCCGTTGCGTGTATAATACAGGCCGTTGTTGCTTTGTAACACAAACATGCCGTTGCCCTGAATCATAATATCAGTAGGATTTCCGGTTGTTTCTGCGCCGCCTTGCGAAAAAATCGGTGATACCTGTGACACTTCAACACCTAGGCCAACTTGATTGGGATCTGTGCCGCCGTTGGCTGCTGTGGGAGCGCCGGCTCCGCGGATTGTTTGGCTGAGCATAGTGTCAAATACGGTGTTTGATGATTTAAAGCCAATCGTGTCTGCGTTGGCAATGTTGTTTGCAACAACATTCATCATCTGCTGAAATCCTTGCAGTCCGGTAATTGCGGTAAAAAGAGATCCAATCATGCGTTTCCTCCGTTAATTTGCGCCGCGCCCGATGATGTCGGAGCGTTTGTTTGTGACGCAGTAGTTTGTGTTGACCCTGTAGATGTTCCGCCGGAATTTGTGGTTGAACCGGATGATGAATTTGTCGAGCCATCTGTGCCGGATGTTCCTGCGCTGCTGCCGGATGTCCCCGAAGCGCTGGCTGTTGTGGCTCCGGAATCGATGCCGGTTACATCCGCCACATTCATGGCCTGTCCATTGACAATAACATTGATGGTAGATCCGTTTACCGAAACCCCGGTTACTTGTCCGGTAACTGTTTGGGCGTTTATGGAACCCGAAACGGTTTTGCCAATAAGATTACTGGCGTAATTTTGCTGCTGAGTCAGCATCAGTTGCTGAGAAAATTCTGTTTGGTTCAGCTGCGCTAATTGGGTTACCATTTGCGAGCTATCCATTGGCTGTGTAGGGTCTTGATTTTGCATTTCCGCAACCAGAATTTGCAAAAATGTATTGATGCCCAGCTGATTATTACTGATGAGCTGTGACATCATTTGTCCATTGGTATTTGTGGTGGACGATGAAGACCCTGTGCTTGAACTTATGGGTGAACTCATAACGCCACTCCTTTATGCGTCGTAATCAATTGCTGCATATATTCGCGCATTGCGCGCGCGCGGAAGCGGACTATCCGCTTGGGTACCTGAGAATTCAGGTATGGCATGATTTTGATTGGTTTGTGAAAACTGCTTTTCAGACCGATTTCCTCCAAAAGATGTGTTACCGCCGGCGCCATCTGTGTTTTGCGCCGAAACATGCACTTGTGGTGTATGCGCGCTATATGGCGCCATAGCGTCGCGAATTGCTTGCGTGTGCGCCGAAATTACTCCGGCGGCTGCCGATGGCGCGGCTATCGCAGCGATAAGCGTTCCTTGCGCGTCTTTTCGCAGCGTTACATGCACCAAACCTAAATCGGGCGGAGATATTTTTACCCGCATTTCGGTTTCTGTTCCATTTTTCAAGGCAGCGGCGCGCGTCATCATCATTTCGGGCAAAGCTTGCAGCGCTACAGTTTGTGCGCCGCCCGTCTTCTCACTGCTCTGCTGAACAGTAAACACTGATGAAGCGCCGCTTGTGTGTACAGAAATAAACCTCCCTGTTTCTGATTTACGTTGTTCAGAGTTACCTGATGACTGACCAGACATGTTGGTTTCATTTGCGGTCAATGATCCGCCGGCCGGAAATTGTATATTGATGTTTTCTGCAATATTCAGCGATCCCGATTTTGTGGCAGAAGATCCTCCCTGTTTAGTGGTGTTCGCAGATTGAGCAACCTCAGTCAATGTTTGCGCAAAAGGCTTATTGGCAGATAAAGCTTCTGACGCAGTTGCGCCAAACGCAACGGGAATTTTCGGCGCCGTTAGTGTGGCGCTGTGGTTTTCTAATAACGTCGCTGAAGGTTTTAGCGTTGTTGGCGCATTCTTGGCGACGATGTGTTGGTTGGCGGGCAACTCTTCCGGTAGTTTCAGCGGCGCAATGGTTTCCTGTGTTGCTTGCGCTGTTTCAGCAATATGCTGGTTGGCGGGTAAATTTTCCGGCAATTTTAACACAGGCGGTGTTGCTTCGTTTGTATGTCGGCTGGCGGACAAATTTTCCGGTATAGCCGTCAAAGCGCTGCTCTGCGGTGTATTGCCCGATGAGTGAACAGATGAAACAACATTGCTCTGCGGCGCGAACTGCGGCGCAAGCACAATATCTATGCCAGAATTGTTGGTCGGTGTTCGTGTGGTTTGTTTCACCACAGCAATTTGCTCATGATGGATATGCGGCGCTTTCTCTGTATGTGTTTCGCGCTTTTTACTCGTTTTTGGCTGCCCAGATTTTTCGGCGGCTGAAACGGTTTGTTCAAAATGAGCCAATTTGGTTTTCAGGCGCAGCGCAGGCTCTTGTGAATCTGCGTGAATATTATTTGGCGTTTGGTTAGCGCTGATATCCCGCAACGCATCAGAAAACGGAAATCCCTCTACAGTATCTTGCGAGGCCGCCGGGTGATAATTTTGCGCCGTATCCGGCGGCAGCGCAGCAGGAATAATAATCATCAGAGTATCCTTTCTGATTTAATTGATTGGCGCTAACGCGGTTGTCAGCATAGTGAATTTTGAGTTAATCAGATTCACTTCCGCCTGATATGAAACCGATGTGCCGGTTAACTCCGTCATCTGCTGGTTAATATCCACATTATTTCCGTCGTTACGCACCTGCAAGTCATTCCTTGTGTATGGCTGCGGCAGTTCAGACGGCGCTGCTGCATTGCTGAGGGGATTATTCATCACCTGCAGCAGCTGCTGTTCAAAGGCGATATCATGGGTTAAATACCCCGGCGTATCAATATTAGCCAGATTATTTGAGATTAATTGCTGCCGCTGCGACAGCCCACTTAACCCATATGTTAACTGACTGATGGTTGCGTCAAATAAACTTGGCGCTAATGTCATATGAGACCTCCTTTCTCATGTGCCTGTTCTATTTAAAGGTTGGGATGAGATCTGCGACTCCACGTGATAAGCCCCATTTCGGTTAAACGATTATTTTCGGCGCGTTCTTCCTCTACTCGGGCGTTCAGAGTAAACATAGATTTCAACCGTTCCATGGCTAAACGTTTTTGACTGGCTTTGATACTTTCGCCGTGCGCAATATCAGCCGAAGATTGTGCTTGCTGCACCAAATGCTGTTTTTCGACAATTTCGCGCCGTATTCGCTCAATTTCATATTGAGAGGCAACAATGGCGGGAATATCTATTGTTTCTGCCGATTTCAGCGTATTCAGTTTTACTTGCGCGTTCAGCAATTTTTGTTCAGCTAATTTTTCCTGATTCTGCGTATTTTCCCAGCACATTTGTGC
>JAKAOI010000101.1 GCA_021812265.1 Chloroflexota bacterium
TCGCTGCCGGCTTTGCCGATGGTGACAAAAACCTCTAACAGACCGTCTTCATCCGAGTTGAGGGTAACATTCACTTTACCTTCCGGTGAGCGGATCTGCCGTGTATAGCCATGTACAACCTCGGGTCGATCTTTAATGCCGTTGATGTAGCGAAGATCCACCGGTGAGGTTTGTGGATCCGTTTGTGGCGTTTCCTGTTTTTGTATTCCGGTGTTCAGCACCTGCTCACTTTTGCAGCCGTCGCGGAATACGGTTATACCCAAGCAGCCAAGATTCCAAGCCAGCATGTAGGCGTCTTCCACATCTTGCTCGGAGGCGCTGTTTGGCAGATTTATTGTTTTAGAAATGGAGTTATCTACCCCTTTTTGGAACGCCGCCTGCATGCGGATGTGCCATTCCGGCGCAATTTCATGTGCAGTGATAAAGGCGAGTAAATCATGGTGAAGCGCGGAAGGATGGCCGTGCAATGTGCCATGTTGTTTCACATAGTCAATAATTTCATCTTTATTGGCAATATCGCTGTTATGCAACAGCTTTAAAAATATCGGATTTACAAAATCCAGCACGCGGTAAGAGCCATCGGGTTGTTTTACTTTGTGTTGAAACGCCAGCGCAAAAATCGGTTCAATGCCGGAAGAGCAGTCTGCAATGATGCTGATTGTGCCGGTTGGAGCAACGGTTGTGCGAGTAGCGTTGCGTAATTTATCGCTATTTTTATAAATACTTTTGCTCCAATTAGGGAATGCGCCGCGTTCTGCCGCCATTTTCTGCGATTCATCTGTTGCCCAATTGCGGATGCTGCTCATAACTTTTTCCGCCAATTCAATAGCTTTCTCGCTATCATAGCGAATGTTCAGCAAAAACAGCATATCGGCCCACCCCATAACTCCCAAGCCAATGCGCCGGTTTACATGAACTTTATCATGAATTTGCGGCAGCGGATATGGATTGACATCAATAACGTCATCCAAAAATCTGGCGCTTACGCGGGTAACTTGTTCTAAATGACGCCAATCAATCTCACCGTTTTGCACAAACATGCCCAAATTTATCGAGCCAAGATTGCAGGCGTCATAAGGTCCAAGCCACTGTTCGCCGCAGGGATTCGTTGCTTCAAGCGATTCAACTTCCGGAACCGGGTTGGCTGTAGAATGATTGGCGCGATCGATGAAAACTAACCCCGGATCTCCGGATGACCACGCGGCAGAGATAATGCGGTTCCAAATTTCGCGCGCCGATTTTTGTTTGGTTATTTTTTTGGTATGCGGATCGATGAGATCATAGGTTGTGTTATTGGCCAGCGCATGCATAAACGCATCGGTAATGGCGACGGAAATATTAAAGTTGGTTATGCCGCCGCTCAGTTTACAGTCGATAAACTGTTCAACATCGGGGTGATCGACGCGCAATATTCCCATATTGGCGCCACGGCGCGATCCACCCTGTTTCACGCTTTCCGTGGCTTGGTCGAAGATGCGCATGAAGCTGACCGGCCCCGAGGCAACGCCATTTGTAGAGGCAACTCTGCTGCCTTCCGGGCGCAGCCTGCTGAAGGAAAAACCCGTGCCACCGCCGGATTGATGTACAATAGCCGCATGTTTTACGCTTTCAAAGATACCGGATAGCGAATCCTCTACCGGGATAACAAAGCAGGCTGATAACTGCAGATTGTTCCCTTTACCGGCGTTCATTAATGTCGGTGAATTTGGCATAAACTGTCTTGACAGCATAATAGCGGCGTATTCTTCCGCAGCGGCTTCAATTTCCTTGGCCGATTTTCCGCTGTTTGCAGCTTCTGCAGCGGCAATTGCGCGCGCAACTCTCCAGCACATTTCATCGGGGGTTTCGATGGTTTTTCCATGCTCATCTTTTTTGAGGTAGCGTTCACGCAAAACTCTCTCTGCGGATTCGGACCATTCACCTTGATAGGATGGTTTTACTGAAACAGGTTGTGAAGATTTTTTTCCGTTATGTTCACTCATGTCCTATTCACCTTTTTCTGTACGATAAAAAAATATATAAAATCACATAAGTTGTTTTGCGGCCGCAAACTTTTATGCTCATTCACTTGAGTACGTTATTAACTTTACCACAATATTTAGTGAAATACAAAGTGCAAACACTATATTTAGGAGTAATTGGCTGATTAGGCAATTATATCTTCCCAAATATATGGATATACACACGAAACACGGAAAAGTTGCTTATGAGATTACATATATTGGAAAATTTAAAATTATGGCTGTTATGATATATTTGGAGCTTTCGTTAAATGAAAATTCTGATGCAAATGAAAACAAAGGCAGAGTTAGGGCAATGAAATATCGATCGTTTGGCCGGACTGGCTGGCAGATCTCGTCTGTAAGTTTTGGCGCGTGGGCAATAGGCGGCTCTTGGGGCGCTACTGATGATGAGATATCAATTGCGGCGCTGGATCGCGCTATCGATCTTGGCGTTAATTTTATAGATACCGCAGACGTTTATGGCGACGGCCGATCGGAGCGGATTATCGGAACATTGCTGCGCCGGCGTTCCGAGCGTATCTATGTTGCAACAAAAATTGGCCGCCGGCTAGAGCCTCATGTGGCAGAAGGATACTCAAAAGCCAATCTGACCGCATTTGTTGAGCGCAGTTTAGTGAATCTTGGCGTTGATGCGCTGGATTTGGCGCAGCTTCATTGCCCGCCGACCAAAGTGTTTCACACACCGGAAGTGTTTGCTGTGTTGGATGATCTTGTTCAAGACGGAAAGATTCGGCATTATGGTGTTAGCGTTGAAACGGTGGATGAAGCGCTGACGGCAATTACGTATCCCAATGTACAAAGCGTCCAGATTATTTTTAATATATTTCGGCAGAAACCTGCCGAGGCTTTTTTTGCGGCTGCGCGGGCCAAGCAAGTGGGAATATTAGCGCGTGTTCCGTTGGCAAGCGGTTTGTTGACAGGAAAATTTCGCGCCGATTCGATTTTTGCCGAGGATGATCATCGCAACTTTAATCGATTTGGAGAGTCGTTTGATCGCGGCGAAACTTTTTCCGGCGTTGATTATGCTGTTGGACTTCAGGCGGCCGAAGTTTTGCGGCAATATATTCCTGCCGGTGTTTCGCTTGCTCAATTTGCTTTGCGCTGGATTTTAATGTTTCCGGAGGTAACGGCGGCTATACCCGGGGCAAAAACAGCTGTTCAGGAAGAAGAGAATAGCGCGGCTGCCGATCTTCCGCCGCTTTCTGCCGAGGCAATGGCTGGGATACAATCCTTATACAATGAACGAATCAAGCCGCATGTGCATCAGTACTGGTAGCGCATGTGTAACAGGGCTGAAAAATTATGATACTGCGCGTTCTATTAGGTTTCCTGCCGTTATTTTTTTGATTTTTCTGCGGCGCGCTGCTTCGATGCGGTGTATCATCGTAAACGCAGAAGTAGAAGATGGAATAATTGCGTCTATGCCGGCGCGCACTGTATCCTCAATTTCATAAAAGTCGCGATTTGTAATGCCGGCGATAGTTAGTGGGTCGTTGCGTTCAACCTTGTTCAATAACGTTACTAAACGTTGAGATGAGATATTTTTGCGCGACATTGCGTGATCGATCATATCAATATCCAGAAACATCACTTCAATTTCTTCAGACGCCGCAGATTCCAGCAAATGAATCCAAGATCGCGCCGTTTTAAATAAATACCCTGCGGCGCGAAAGATTCTGAGAGAATCTGGAGTGAGGAATGGTGTTGCGTCGAGCGATGCGGTGTAGTGATATAACCGAGCCGGCCGGGTTATTTGCTGTTCTCCGGTTTGCTCGTCTGAAACGCGCAAGCTGACGTTTGTCTCTTTAAGAGATTCAACGGATATTGCTGTAGCCATGAACAATGAGACTCCTTTGTACTCAATATTGGTAGCAAGGCTGCGCTGCTTGCAAAAACCTTACCAAAACTATATATATACCCATCGGCAGCGGCCGAAAATTTCTAAAGAGCAATATCCTTGCTTGTGAGGAAATGACATAAGCGCGATATATCATGAAACAGGTATGGACGTATATCCGCATACGTCATATTATTTATTATGATACACCTTATATACAAGTGAGTTTAATACATCGATGTTATCATTGAAAATTCGCGCCCGAGGGCAATCTGCGCTCTTTGCCGGAGTACTATTAGCAATTTTTATGCCGTTTATTAGTATTGTCGGGCTTGGTCCAACTCAATTTCTGCATTTTGAACAATTATCACTGCAAGCGCAAAATTATCTTCCGCTTCTTACTTGGGCAAGCCATTTTCCCTTGCTTATCACGCTGTATTCTGGATTGGAAGCGTTGCCATTTCTCAGCATTATTGCGCTGCCTCATACCTTGCGTCGTGTGGTTTTCGGGGAAAAAGGCGCCGTTTCACAGTGGATGGGCATAGCCGGTATGGTGATTTTTGCCGGAATAACGTTGGTGAACGCAACCCTGCTTTTGGCCTATTCCGGACAAATTACCGCTATGAGCAGCGCGGCGCAAAGCGCGGCCGGCGCACAGTTTAGAATTATCTCGGTTAATGAAAGTTTGTTTACAGATAGTATTGGAGGGTTGTTGCTGGCGCTGTGGCTATGGTTGATCAATTTTCCTTTAGTGCGTCTGCCGGGTTTAGAGCGATTGGCTGGTATTGCAGGTTTGCTTGCCTCTGCGCTGTTTGCTGCGGCAGCCGCGTTTGCCATCTATGCTCCGGAAAGCAGTCATCAAGGGCTTGTTGGTTTAACGCTTGCTTTGTTTGGAATTTGGCTGGCGCTTGTCGGAGTATTATTAATTAACCGTTCAGTTGCGCTGGGAGAAGATTTTCATCCACCGGCGACGGCAGATGAAGTTTCAGACGGCAGCGTGATAGCCGAAGATGATACGCTGCGCGCCTGATAACCCATTACCATCCGGCGGCAATACCTTCGGCGCGAGGATCGGATCCACCTGCATAAACACCGTTGGGCAGCCGGATTATTCCTTGCGCAAAACCCATTAAAGAGTCCCATGGCTCGGTGATGACCACTTCGTGTCCCATTCGCTGTAATTCGCGGATCGTCGATTCAGGGACTCTGCTTTCAATAAATAACTGCTCTCTGTTTGATCCGCGTGACGCGCCATGCAGCCACCGCGGAATATCTATTGCTTCCTGCATATTGGCGGCAAAGCGAATAATATTGGTATATACTTGGGTGTGAAACTGCGGCTGGCCGTCTCCGCCCATTGAGCCGAATACTACAGATGGAACGCCGTTTTGTACCGCTAAAGAAGGTATAAGCGTATGCATAGTGCGCTTGCGAGGCTCCAGCGCATTGATATGATGCGGATCCAGCCGGAAATAGGCGCCGCGATTTTGCAGCGCAATCCCCGTATTTTCTACCACGACACCGCTGCCAAATCCCATGTAGTTGCTTTGGATGAGCGAAACCATATTTCCTTGGCTGTCTGCGGCGCAAAGGTAAATTGTATCGCCGCTGAGCGATCCCGGCGCGGCAGATTCTGCAGCGCGGTTGGGGTGAATCAGGGCGCTTCGCTGTATGATGTATTCCGGATTCAGCAAATCTTCCACTCGGATAGTCATTCGCGCCGGATCGGTAATATACCTGTCGCGGTCGGCAAACGCCAATTTTTTTGCTTCTACTGCGAGGTGAATGGTTTTAGGATCCATCGGATCTGAACCGGGGGGAAGCAAATTCAGCATTGCCATCATTTGCAGCGCAGTTGCGCCATGTGTGTTTGGCGGAAGTTCATAGATACGTAAATCGCCGTATTCGGCTGACAGCGGTTCTACCCATTGGCTTTGGTGTTCCGCTAAATCGGTTAAGGTAATGCAGCCGTTTTCCCGTTGAAAAAAATCTGCGATTTGCCGGGCGATATCACCGGTGTAAAAATCTTTTAGGCCAGCTTCTGTCAGGGCGCGAAATGTTTTTGCTAAATTTGGCAATTTCATTATAGAGCCTGTTTGCGGAACGTCGCCATCGGGCAAAAAATTACTGAACCACGATGTATGCGCATGTCCGGATGCAGCTGTTTTTTGCAGCGCCACGCTCAGTTCTGGGCCAACAGGAAAGCCTTGTTCGGCGTAATAGATGGCTGGCTCTAAAATGCGGCTGAGCGGCAAAACTCCAAAATTTTTATGCAGCGCATCCCACCCATCGGGGCACCCGGGCACAGTAACACTGTGTATGCCGAACGTCGGCATTTCATGATATCCGAGCGCAGCGTATTTTTCTGCCGAAGCAGTTGCGGCAGATTTTCCGCTGGCGTTTAGCGCATATATTTTTTGTTCTGTCGCCGACCATATAATGGCAAAGGTGTCACCGCCCAACCCGCATACAAACGGAAAAACAACCTGAAGCATAGCGTTTGCGGCTATTGCGGCGTCGGCCGCGCTGCCGCCGGCTTTTAACACATCTAACCCAGCTTCGGCCGCAAGGTAATGCGGCGCCGCAACAATGCCGCGCTGCGCATATGTTACCGGTCTTGTTTGATAGCCCATATGAAGCACTTCCTATAGCCATGATTTAAAGAAATAAGCTGATCTATCATATTGTTGCCGAAGCGCGGCGTTTTACTTGTTGCCGCGCTTGTTTGCCAATGCGCAAGATCCGGTTTAATTTGAGTAAACGCCGACAATCCTCGCCTGAGTGATAATATGATCTGCAATGATATCTAAGACTTGTTTGCGCGTTAATCCTGCAGGCAGTTGAACTCCCGGCTCTATGGCGTATAAATGAAAATAGTAATGATGTGAGCCATGGCCTTGCGGCGGAAGCGGCCCAAAATAACCTGTTGCATCGGTGTCATTTATTCCGCCAAGAAATGCGTCGTTTGGCTGCCCTTCTGCCAAGGAGGTAACATCTGCCGGAATATTGTACAGCACCCAATGGGTAAAACCGTCTGCCAAAGGAGCGTCGGGGTCATGGCATAGTAACACCAGTTGGCCGGCGCCTGCGGGAACGCCGCTCCATGAAAGCGCCGGTGATACATTTTCATGATCGGCGGCGTGGCGCGCCGGCATACGCTGATCTTGCTGAAATGCGGAGCTGGTAATAGCTAAATCGCCAAGGTTGAGTTTCATAAAAGATTTCCCTTCTTCTGTAGGAAGATTTTATGTGTGCAGGCTTGCAGCAAAATCTCTGACCGGAAATGCGCATGATAACTATCCGGTAAGGATTGCTACTTTTGTTATATCGTATAGCGATAATTTCTGTCGAGTATGTTCTTGAATACGAACGCCAAATGTGCGCGGTTGAAGATAGAAAGAAACTATGTCATAATGAAGGCATAGTCATTAAGGTTGAATTTATTTTAAACCATGAAATCTGCTTTTATAGAGCTATTTAAACCGTTACTGCGTTTTCCGCTGTTTTATAAAGTATTAACTGCAAATGTGGTATTAGTAATCTTAGGGGTAATGACTGGATTGTTCATCTCCTCACGATTAAACGGAAAGACCATACATATG
>JAKAOI010000102.1 GCA_021812265.1 Chloroflexota bacterium
TATTTAATGAAGCGACAGTTACTCCATTAGCAGAAGCGGCAACAGGAGTAGGATCTGTGGTTGAAGCAGAGTTAAGGAGAGTGGTCCAATGGTTTCCCAAATCTGAAGTAAGAAATCCGACCATGCCGGAGTTTGTCATACCCCATATTTGCAGCGCTTTTTGAGTTCCTGATATGAGAGTGATATGAGTTATTGCTGTGGCGTCTATTTTATCAGACACATCGAGGTGAAAGCTATTTTGCTTGCTGGGGAAAGCAACTACCGCTGCATATCCCATTTGATTTCCCGCCATGTCAAAACCCACAACAAATGTAGATCCAATCCATCCCATTTGTGAAACTGCGGCGTCTGAATCTAGTGTGGTGGATTGCGCAGACCATGTAATTCCGCCGTCATAAGACCGCTGAATAGCATATTCGCCCGGCGCCGGAATTTCACCGGAAAGCAGAACAATATCTTGTGTGTTTATTGGATCTATCGAAATATAATCACCGACAGATGCAGTAATATTGCTGATTTTTTGCCATGTTGTTCCGGCGTCTGTAGTTTTATAGATTGCTTGAGACATTGGGGTTGTTAAAACAGCAGCGTACCCAATTGTTGGTGTTTGTGCGGAAAAAGAGTAATTCGTAATCCTTTGCGGTAAGCCTTGGCTTGTTGTCCATGTTCCTATAGTCAACGACCAATGCATTTGTAAGCCCGATGATTGAGATTGGACAGATGTTGTCGCGCCGGTATTTTTTACCGAATGTAATCCGTGAAGGCTGATGAAACCGATAGCAGCGCCAACCAATATAATGATGGCGCTTGCTATTCCAATAATGCTTGCTACTGAACTTCGCTGGTTTCCTCTGCTTTTCATGGGGGTAGACATGCATTTTTCTCCTAAAATTTTGATTTGTGGTTGTAGTAACCAAATGAACAATGAAAAAAATGTATGAAATATCCATTGCTAAACAAATAATTTTTAGCTTGATATTATGTGGTTGTATATTTTAATTTCAATTGTCTTACAATGTATCTTTCATAGTAATTTAGACGAATCTACCGCTAAAAAAATAACAAAACAAAAAAATTTTGATTGTAATTTGCTGTGAAACGGATGTTTCTTGCTTCTTTGCAGATGTTTTTGTTTGGTTGATTATCTGCATTTATCCATTGCCAAATGCGCAATCCGGCAAATCCTTTCGTTTTTCCGGTGGATGGCGCGTGTTGTGGTAAGGTTTTCTGTGATATAATCTGAGTAAATTAGTCAACATTACTGTGCGGCGCGAAACGCTTCATGTCTTATGCGCCGTTGTATATTTTTGCGCAAATTGCGCCGCGGAAAGTTGGAGCATGTATGTCTGAAGACGCTGAGTTGGTGGTTAAGGAAGAGGCGGTATATGATTCTTTGCGTGATGTTTATGATCCTGAAATTCCCGTCAATATTGTGGAGCTAGGCTTAATTTACGATCTCAAAATTACAGGCAGCCATGTGGATATCGTTATGACACTCACCGCTATTGGCTGCCCGGTTGCCGGCGAAGTGATGCAAGATATTGCTAACCATATAAAAGTTGTCCCCGGTGTGCAATCTTGCAATGTAGAATTAACTTTTGATCCGCCTTGGACAACGGATAAGATGTCGGAAGACGCCAAATGGGAATTGGGGATTTTATAGCCGCTTGGCGCTGTTCCTACCCGTGCGCGCAAAAAGGCGCATATACTATATTAGGCAATTGTTAAGCGTTGAAGCTGTATGCAACGCTTGCCGCATCCCTAAAGAAATTGACAGAGGTTTTTCATTCAATGCCAGTAGATATAACTGAAGATATGATTATTCGCAATGTGGTCGAAAACTATCCGCAAACGGCGCAAGTCTTTCAAGCGCATGGCCTGCCGTGCGCCGCATGCCATATAGGCGCCAGTGAAAGTGTGTCGCAAGGCGCCCGCACCCATTCACTGCCAGTGGATGCTCTCCTGAAAGATTTGAATCACGCCGCAAACGGTGAGCCGCTGGAGGGGGTAAAGCCCCGCACTAAGATGCCGACCGGCAAAGGCATTCCTTTGCAAATGGCCGGGGACACGAAACCCAAAATTCGCAATATCATTGCAATTATGAGCGGTAAAGGCGGAGTCGGCAAATCGCTGGTGACCGGCTTAATTGCCATTGCCCTGCAGCGAAGCGGTCTGAAAGTGGGCGTTTTAGATGGCGATATTACCGGACCAAGCATCGAGCAAATGTTTGGCGTATTCGGCGCGCCTATCAAAAATGAAACGGGCATAGAAGCGCTGGTTACACAGCATGGCATAAAAATTGTCTCCATGAATATGTTTCTGCCAAATCGCAGCGACCCGGTAGTATGGCGCGGCCCCATGATTTCCAGCGCAATTAAGCAGTTTTATAATGATGTGGACTGGGGAAATTTAGATTATCTGCTGATCGATCTTCCTCCCGGAACTTCCGACGCGCCAATGACGGTTATGCAGTCACTGCCTCTTGATGGGGTTGTTATCGTTTCATCTCCTCAGATGCTGGCAACTACGATTGTGAAAAAAGCTATCGGTATGGTGAACACACTGAAAGGCCGCATTGTCGGCATTGTTGAAAATATGGCGTTTTTGCGCTTGCCGAACGGCGACCGTATGGAGCCATTTGGATCCAGCAACGGCGCAGATCTTGTTGCAATGACCAGCGCGCCGCTTTTAGCGCAGCTCCCCATCGATCCGGCGATTGCTTCGCTGTGCGACCGCGGCCGCATTGAAGAGTATGACAGCGAAGAGTTTACCGCTTTGGCCGAAAACTTTATTAAAGCGGTTACAATCGTTCGATAATTTTTTCTGCTGCCGGTATAGGGCGAACTATTTTGCGCACTGGCGTCTGAGCTATTTCCGACGCTATGTGCGCGCTGAACGGTTTTTGAAATATATAACTAAGCAAAAACACCGGCGCCCCAGACCTATTCTCGCCGTAAAACCATTTGCGGGCGCATCTTCCGTCCCCCCAAAAACGTCCCCAAAGAGGACACCATGATGGCGTTCTTCAGTGTTCTTTTCCTGGTTCTTTGAGTCAGCAAGAAATGCAAGCATTTCTCGTCTTCCTTACTCTCCCCAGGCGTGAATTCCCGATGGACTTGTGATACGCATATGCCGTATATCGTATCACAGAGAGGAGCGTACCTATCAGCGCCTTGGAAGACGTGAACAGAAAAGTCTCTATTGGGGTAAAAAATAAGAAACTTATTTTGACCCTTTTCACTAGCCGCAATTGCATGATAGGATAAAGTGTGACTGGGGATATAATTTTCCCCTAACACAGCAGCAATATTTTTAAGATATTATTTTGGAGGATACACTTCATGGCTTCGACACCAAGCGCATTGGCTGATCGACTCATTTCTAAATCTTCGGCGCCGATGATAAACATAACGCGCGACGCCGGTCTTATTTTTGCCGGCTCCTTATTTGTCGCGCTGCTGGCTCAAGCGCAAATTCCTTTACAGCCTGTGCCGGTTACCTTGCAAACTTTTGGTGTGCTGCTGATCGGCGCTGTTCTTGGCTCTCGGCGCGGCGCGCTGGCAATGTTGGCGTATGCTATTGAAGGCGCAGCAGGTTTACCGGTTTTTGCCGGAGGAACTTTCGGTGTGGCGCGCATTATTGGCCCGACAGGCGGCTATATCATCGGATTTATTTTTGCGGGGATGTTAGTTGGCTGGTTAGCTGAACGCGGATGGGACAGAACGCCATGGATGATGACGTTGGCTATGATTGCGGGCAACATCGTTATTTATAGTTTTGGCGCTCCTTGGCTTGCGTATTGGCTGCATTCCTTTTCGTTAGCGTTGCAGTATGGCGTATATCCATTTTTAATTGGCGATATGCTAAAAATTGTTGCGGCGGCAATTGCATTGCCATTGGCGCATTGGGTCGTTAACGCTGTACAATTGCATAAGGGAAAGTAAAAACATAAAGGCGTTGTTTCATGGCAATACAAACGTATCGCAACTATCCTAAAGATACTTGGAAATGGCTGTGGCCAGATGTTCTTACCAGGTTGATTCCGTTTGTAGCTGCAGCATTGTTGTATGCGCATTTTGCCGGGGGGCTAGCCGCCATCGGGCTGGTAGCTCCCCCTGAAGGGTGGCCGGCGGCAATTGCTATCGGCTTGGTTGTCGGCGCCTTTTTGTGTGTATGCGCAATCTATTGGAGACGGCAAACATTGCCGAATTATCGTCTGCCAACCGGCGGCGATCAACTGCTGCAAAGTTTTTTTTATTTGGCAGTCAACGCCCCTATTGAAGAAATTTTTTGGCGCGGTACGGCGCAATCACTGGCTATAACGGGTTTATATAAGGCGCATCTTCCGCTGTTTTGGGCAGAAGCTGTCGCTGTCGCCGCCGTTTCAATTGTATTTGGCGCTTATCACCGCTTAGGCGGTTATCCTTGGAAATTTAATATTGCCGCAATGCTCGCCGGATCTGTTTTTGGACTGTTCTATCTCGCCCTGCCGGGTCCCTCCATTGTGTCTGCGGCAATTGCTCATGGTCTTACCACTGCCGGTTACCTCTCTTGGGGCGACGCTGCCCTGTATCGCATTCATATACGAAAACTGCAAAAAGAACAAGCGCAATTGTAAAAAATTTGCCGGTATTTAAAACGCTTAGGTGTCCGATTTACTATAGTAATATGCGGCTGATTCGCAAAAACGGACCTATTGCGGCGCTGATACTTTGATGTTCAGCGCAAGCCCCAAAGCGCAGATTTCTGCGCGTTACCGGCGCCGCTGGCCGCTTCAGCGCAGAATTAGAGGAAATATCTGCTTGTGTGTTTTTTTGCGGCGTATCTATGATGGAATCAGGACAATGTAATGAATTTTAGTAAATTTCGGCTCGACGCTCCCGCTAAGGTAAATCTGAAAGATTTTGATGCGTCTGAAACCCTGAAAATGAGTGAGGAAGACGTTCAGCGGCAAATGCCCGACCTTGAAAAACGTTTGCAGCAATTGCAAGAACTTCTCTACGCTTCCGCCAAACATAGCGTGCTTATTGCGCTGCAAGGACTGGATACAGCAGGTAAAGATGGCGTTATCAAACATGTTATGTCTTCTGTTAACCCCGCGGGTTGTGTGGTTACAGGATTTAAAGCCCCCACACAAGAGGAATCGGCGCACGATTTTTTGTGGCGCATTCATAAACACACTCCCGCGAAAGGGATGATTGCCATTTTTAACCGTTCGCACTATGAAGATGTTTTAGCTGCGCGCGTACACCACTTGGTCCCCGCTGAAGTTTGGAAAGAACGCTTTGAGCAAATCAATGAATTTGAACAGCTGCTTGCCTCTCAACCGGTGATTATCGTGAAATTTTATCTGAATGTTTCAAAATCGGTTCAGGCGCAGCGGCTTATGGATCGCGAAAATGACGCCAATAAATCTTGGAAGCTTTCGCTGACAGATTGGAAAGAACGCGAGTATTGGAAAGAATATCGCAAAGCGTATGAAGATGTTTTAAGCAAATGCAGCCACAAAAACGCTCCTTGGTATGTTATCCCTTCAGATAAAAAATGGTTTCGCAATTATGTCACCGCCGCAATTTTGGTGGAAATATTAGAGCAATATGAGAAAAATTGGAAGGAGGGCCTAGAAGAAAGAGGCAAGATTGCTCTGGAAGCCATTCGCAAGGAGCGCCAAGCCGGAACATTGAATGGCGATAAACATGAACACACCGAGCCGCAATTACCGGAAAACCAAACAGACCATTAAGTTTGTAGTATTCATATAATGAGGAATTAATAGTCCTCATCTGTAAAGGAGACAAAGTTTGACAATGTATCAGAACGCGCTGTCGCTAGATGAATTATGCGCTAACACTATCCGCACATTATCAATAGACGCGGTGCAAAAAGCAAATTCGGGGCACCCCGGCGCCCCACTCGGCCTTGCCGACGCCGCATATGTGCTGTGGACGAAATATTTAAAGCATAACCCGCAAAATCCCCGCTGGGTAGACAGAGATCGCTTTGTGTTGTCTGCCGGGCATGCGTCTATGCTTTTATATAGTTTGTTATATCTTACCGGTTATGGCCTGACACTCGATGACCTTAAAAATTTCCGTCAGTGGGAAAGCCTTACTCCCGGTCATCCCGAATATCCGCTTACCCCAGGTGTTGAAATGACTACCGGACCGCTTGGGCAAGGTATCAGCACTGCTGTGGGTATGGCTTTAGCGGAAGCGCACCTTGCGGCAAAGTTTAACCGTGACGGCTTTCCTATAGCCAATCACTATACATATGTTATCGCCAGTGACGGCGATATTATGGAAGGTATTTCTCACGAAGCTTGTGCGCTGGCCGGCCACCTGAAGCTTGGAAAATTGATCGTGTTATATGACAGCAACTCTGTCATTCTTTCCGGTCCGGCGCAGCAAGCTTTTTCAGAGGACGCCGCGGCGCGCTATGCCGCTTATGGCTGGCATATTCAGGTTATTGATGGTATGAATCAAGCTGAAGTCGCTGCGGCAATAGAGGCGGCGCAAGCTGCGCAAGATAAGCCATCACTTATTGTTGCGCGCACACATATCGGCTATGGCAGCCCCAATAAGCACGACTCTTATCAGGCGCATGGCGAGCCGCTTGGCGCTGAAGAGGTGAAATTAACGAAAGAAGCTCTTGGTTGGCCAACTACAGATGCGTTTTACGTCCCGCAAGACGCGCTGGAGCATATGCGGTCTGCAGTCGCTAAAGGCGCACAGGCTGAAGCGGAATGGACCAGCTTGTTCCACGCATACGCGCAGGTATATCCTGAATTGGCGCAGGAATGGGCGTCAGCCATCAGCGGCGCGCTGCCTGAAGGATACGACGCAGATGTTCCCGTTTGGACTCCTGAAGATAGTAAGGGTGAAATGGCCACACGTGAAGCTTCCGGCAAAGTGTTAAACGCTATTGCGCCAAAACTGCCGGTGTTGCTTGGCGGATCCGCCGATTTGGCTCCGTCCAATAAAACAATGCTGACAAATGAGCCGCTGCTGGAAGCCGAGAACTATGCAGCCCGCAATATGAATTTTGGAATCCGTGAACATGGCATGGGCGCTATTATGAACGGTATGGCGCTGCATAGGGGGGTTATTCCCTTTGGCGGCACATTCCTTATTTTCTCTGATTATATGCGTCCGACTATTCGCCTTGCTGCGCTTATGGGACTGCGGGTTATTTATGTGTTTACGCACGACAGTATCGGTTTGGGTGAAGACGGCCCAACACATCAGCCGGTAGAGCAGCTGGCCGCCTTGCGCGCTATTCCCAATCTCACAGTGTTCCGCCCCTCCGACGCCAACGAAACCGCTTATGCGTGGCGCTATGCGCTGGCTAACGCCAACGGCCCAACGGCAATTGCGCTTTCGCGGCAAAATCTGCCGATTTTCGATCGCACAAAATTTGCCGCCGCCGTCAATACGGAAAAAGGCGCATATGTGCTTTAGA
>JAKAOI010000103.1 GCA_021812265.1 Chloroflexota bacterium
ATGCGTTCCTGTGTTTGCGGAATTTCTTGAATTTTTATCAAACGCGAATGAGCGGTTAACTGATCGATTTTTTGCTGCATTGTTTGTGTTTCAGCGCCTTTGGCCAATATATTTGCAATATGGCTGCGCAGTTCGGTTAATTGACTGCTATTTTGTTTTAGTGTTTCTTCCTGAAGCTTCAGCTCTTGTGTCTGCTGAGTTAGTTGATCTTTGCGCAATATTGCTTGAATCAGTTCAGTATTTTCTGTTTCTAACGTTTCTAAAAGCGCTTTGGCTTCTGCCATGTTCCGCTGCAGTTCAACTGCGTTTTGCTTTTGCTCAATAACTTTTTTTTCTGCCAACGCCTGCGCCAATTCAAAACGCAGCGCCAGCAGTCGCTCTTCTTTTTCCAGTTCTATCCGTTCTTTATCTAACGCAACGGAAATTTTTGTCAGCCGCTCTAAACCCAGTAATTTTTCTATTGCTTTTTCTCGCGTATCAGGCGCCAGTGATTCCAGTCGCTCTAACTCTTTTTGTTCTACAAAGCAGGAATTTCGCATGGTTTCACCATCCAGCGAATGCATTTCTTGGATTATTCGCAGGTTAACCGCAGAAGCGCCTTCTACCGTTTCTGATAATTCTTGTTTGTGATATATCTTTACTATGGCTTTTGTTTGCGTAACAATGTTTTTGCTGTTGCGCTTCAATTCCCGCCGCACGAAAAAAGATCGTTCGTCATTGGAGAACCGCAATTCGATATAACCGCTTTCTTCTTGAAATGTAAGTAAATCCTCCAATTTAGGCCGCTGATCATCCTCTCCAACGAGGGCGGAGCCAAAAAAGCCAAAATAAATTGCTTCAAATAATGTTGATTTGCCTGACTCATTGGCCCCTTCGATTAAAACGCTGCAATTTTCCGGAAAACGCAGAGCAATCGTTTGCAATCCTTTAATATGATGCGCTTGAATTTCAGTTATGGTAATCATGTTTCAAACATATCTTTCCGTGAGAGATGCGCGCCGGTAAAAATATTTGAACGCGCTGTAACGAGAACCAAACGATGGTGAAAATATCATCAGGATCGGCATATAAATAGGATATAATAAATTGAGCAAACTCAGTTGCGCTATTTTATCTCGTGAGGGGTATGCGATATCATGCCGCGTTTATTAGCGAAAGTAATTGTTATTGATCCGCAGAATATTGATGCTGCCGCGCTAGAGCCAGTCGCCCAAGGGTTAAAAGCAGGACAGCTTGCCGCCTTTCCCACCGAAACTGTGTATGGGTTGGGCGCTGATGCGTTTAATCCTTTAGCGGTTGCGGCTATTTTTGCGACGAAACAGCGGCCGATGACTGATCCGGTTATTGTTCATATTGCCGATATGAGTGATATTGCTGCCGTTACTGATATGCCTTGGGAAGACTTACCTCCTAACGCATTGAAGTTGGCGCAGAAATTTTGGCCCGGACCGCTCACAATGGTTCTGCCGCGCGGTAAACGTGTGCCGTTGGTGGTTACTGCGGGGAAAGACACCGTGGCTGTGCGCATGCCCAGCCACCCCGTGGCGCGCGCGCTTATCCGCATGGCAGGAACGCCATTGGCTGCCCCAAGCGCTAACAGGTTCGGTCATATCAGCCCCACTACAGCGCAGCATGTTGCCGATGATTTAGGCGCGCGCGTGGCGTGGATTGTAGACGGCGGCCCATCGCAAGTTGGGGTAGAATCTACAATTGTAGATGTGATGACATCGCCGCCCACATTGCTTCGTCCGGGTGGTGTATCTGCGGAAGATTTGGAAGAAGTTTTAGGCGAAAAATTGGCGCGGCCGGATCGCTTTGCTGTGCAGGTACATGAAGCGGCGCCGGCGCCGGGAATGTTGTTGTCGCACTATGCGCCGGAAGCGAAACTGTTGGTGTTTTACCATAAAAATATAGAACAGGCGTGGCGCGCCGCTTTGCGGGAAATTGCGGCGCAGGCAAAAATTTCCCGGCGTGTGGGAGCGCTGGCCCCACAAGAATATTTTCAGCAAGCGCTTGCCGCCGGCGCGGCAGAAGCGGCTTTGTTTGGCGCCGCTGCGGATTCGGCGTTGGCTGCGCAAGCGTTATACGCAGGCTTGCGCGCGCTTGATAAAGCGCATGTTGCGCTGATAGTCACCGCAATCGGGCAAACAAACGGAATAGGCCTTGCTTTGCAAGATAGACTTTGGCGCGCGGCCGGCGGTATTATGCTGGACGCAAAAAACGAAGATTGAAACAGCAGTGAATTTGTATCATTGAAGGAGTTATAGGCTTGAATCCATTGATTGGCGTTATTATGGGGTCCCAATCCGATTGGGAAACGATGACTCACGCAGCCCAAACGTTAGATTCACTGCGTGTTCCTTATGAAGCGCGGGTTGTTTCGGCGCATCGAACACCGGATCTATTGTTTACTTATGCGGAAACAGCGGAGGAGCGGGGAATAGAGGTTATCATTGCCGGCGCCGGCGGCGCGGCGCATTTGCCCGGGATGATTGCGGCAAAAACACTCTTGCCGGTTTTGGGGGTTCCGATATTGTCGCACGCGCTGCATGGTATTGATTCATTGCTTTCTATTGCGCAAATGCCGGCGGGCGTTCCTGTAGGCGCATTGGCAATCGGCAAGGCAGGGGCGATAAACGCCGCATTGCTGGCTGTCAGTAGTATTTCCGGAAAACATCCGGAATATCGAGAAGCGTTACGCGAATTTCGCGTGGCGCAAACTCAAGCGGTATTGGAACACCCACAGCCATGGAATGAGGCACAGTAACTATGCGTATCGGTATTCTGGGTGGCGGCCAGCTGGGGCAGATGCTTATTTTAGCGGGCGCGCCGCTGGGTTTTCACTTTTTATGTATGGATCCTGCGGAAAATGCGCCGGTAGACATAGTGTCTGAACGGATTATTCACGATTATCACAATATCGATGCGTTGCGCGCTATGCGTGAGCAAACGGATGTGATTACCTATGAATTTGAAAACATTCCTGTTTTAGCGGTGCGGTATTTGGCGGAAAAAGCGCCGGTCTATCCTGGGCCAGACGCGCTGGAAGTTGCGCAGGATCGCCTAAGTGAAAAGACTTTTTTTCGGAAACTGAATATTCCTGTTCCTGAATTTATGGAGATTAATTCTCTGACAGATTTGCAGCGCGGAGTAAAAACAATTGGTCTGCCGGCGGTATTGAAACTCCGTCGTATGGGGTATGACGGCAAAGGGCAATATATTATCCGTCATCGCTCCGAAACCGAAGCAGCGTGGAATGAACTTGGAGAGGCGCCGCTCATTTTAGAAGAATATATTCAATTTGAATATGAAATGTCGCAAATTGCGGTGCGTGGCGCCGACGGCAACATAGTGTTTTACCCACTTGCGCAAAATACACATCGAGACGGTATTCTTAGGCTGTCGCTGGCGCCGGCGCCCAAAGCTACGGATGAGGTCCGGCAAACAGCGCAAAACTATATTACCGATATTTTGGAGAAATTGCGCTATGTCGGCGCTTTAGCTGTGGAATTTTTTTACCGTAATGGCGCGCTCATTGCAAATGAGATGGCTCCAAGGGTGCATAATTCCGGGCATTGGAGCATAGAAGGCGCTGAAACCAGCCAATTTGAAAACCATATTCGCGCTGTTGCGGGTTTGCCGCTGGGGTCTGCCGCGGCTCTTGGCTATAGCGCTATGTTGAATATTATCGGCGTCGCGCCGGCGTTGCATGAAATACTTCATATTCGTGGCGCGCACGCGCATTTATATGGCAAGTCGCCGCGTCCGGGGCGCAAGTTGGGGCATATAACAATTCGCTGCGCCAGTCCCGAGGACCTGATCGTTCAAACTGAACAAGCCCAAAAATTGCTGCAAATCGGCAAATAATTGTTACGCTACGTGTTACAAGGAGTTTAAAATTCATACTATGGCAAGTGAATCATCTTTTGATGTTGTTTCTAATTTTGATGACCAAGAACTGACAAACGCGCTGGATCAAACGCGCCGCGAGGTTTCAACCCGATATGATTTGAAAGACACAAATTCGGAAATTATCCATGAAAAGGAGCAGATTATCCTTGTTTCTGTGTCAGATTTTGCTATTAAAAATATTCGGGATATTATGGACTCTAAATTAATAAAACGCGGTATCCCTCTGAAAATTTTAAATCCGGGTGATATTGAAACCGCCGGCGGCGGTAAAACCCGCCAGACGATAAAGCTGCAACGCGGTATTTCGCAAGACCTCGCGCGCGAAATTATTAAAGAAATTCGCGCAGAATTCCCTAAAATTCGCGCGCAAATACAGGGTGACGCCGTGCGTGTCATCGGTAAAAGCCGGGACGAACTGCAGGGTGTTATTACTTACCTGAAAAAACAAGATTATCCTGTTGCGCTTCAGTTTGAAAATTATCGCGGCTAGTTTTTAAAATTTTGTAAGAGGGACCATGCGCTATGTTATTTTCACAGGTTTTGCGCTGTTTACCGGCAGCTGGTTTTTCGTTAAATCTCAGCGGCGCCGATTCGGCTTCTGTTGAGATACTGGGTATAACACATTCTACAGAGGATGTGCGCCCCGGCTGGCTGTTTATCGCTGTTCCCGGACGTAAAACCGATGGGCACGCATTTATCGGCAAAGCAATTGAACTGGGCGCAGTCGCTGTGCTCGGCGAATTAGGCGCTGCGGCGTTGTCGCTGCCTCCGCATATCGCGTATGCGCAAACAGTCAACGCGCGTAAAGCGCTTGGCTTGCTGGCAAGTGAGCTAAATGGGCGCCCTTCGGAGTTTATGGGTGTTATCGGCGTAACCGGCACTGACGGAAAAACTACCACAACCAATCTTATTGCCGCTATTTTCGACGCTGCGGGTTTTACCACCGGTTTTACTACTACCATTGATTGGAAAATTGGGGATAAGCGGTTTGAAAATAATACGCGCTTTACGAATTTAGAGGCGCCGGAGCTTCAGTCGCTTATGGCGCAAATGCGTGATAGCGGCGTGCAATACGCTATTATAGAGTCTACATCCAGCGGATTGGAGCTGGAACGGCTGGCGGGTATACAATATGACACTGCTGTAGTAACGAACATTACCAGTGAGCATATTGAAGTGCATGGATCTAAAGAGCAATATTGGCGCGCCAAAGCCATGCTTTTTGAGCGAACCGACGCTTCTCTCGCAGAGAAATCTTTGCCATTTGGCAATATTCCGCGCGCCTGTGCGTTAAACGCTGATGATTCCAGTTATGCGTTTTTGTCGCGCTACTGCCGGGCGCCGATTATTTCCTATGGTGTTGATAACCCGGGGGCGCATATTAACGCAAAAAATGTTACACTTCGTTCCGATGGCTCGGAATTTGATGTGGTGTTCCCCAATGGCCAAACTGCGCATATTCGGTCAGCCTTAATGGCGCGGTTTAATGTCTCGAATATTTTGGCAGCCATTGCGGTTTCTTATAGTCACCATATTCCACCGGAAGCAATAGAACGCGCCATTGCGGCATATCCGGGGACCTCTGGCCGTATGGAGACTATCCGTGAAGGACAAGATTTTACGGTTATTGTAGATTATGCGCATACCGCAGAAAGTTTGCGGCTTGTGCTTGCCACGTTGCGTCCCCTTACTAAAGGCAAGCTGATTGCTGTTTTTGGATCTGCCGGGGATCGTGATCACACAAAGCGCCCCGAAATGGGCGAAGTCGCCGCTGAGTATGCCGATTTTTTTGTGATAACTGATGAAGATCCGCGCACAGAAGACGCCGCTGCGATTTTGCGGGAAATAGCTGCAGGATCTGAATCTGCCGGCGCAGTGGAAGGACGCGACTTTATTATGCAAGTAGGCCGGAAAGAGGGCATTGCATATGCCTTCGATGTTGCGCGCGCCGGCGATGTGGTTGTTTTGTGCGGGAAAGGCCACGAGCAAAGCATTATTATTGGAACCGAAAAGTTGCCATGGGATGACCGTGTCGTGGCCAGAGAGTTGCTGCAAAACAGAAGATAAAAGCGCGCAAGACTCTTGGCTTTAGCCGTGAGGAATTGTCATTGTTCCAAAGAAATGCGCGCGTTGCATCGGGCGTCCCACACACAATGCGCATGTTTGGGCAGCGATTCAGGTATCGGCGCAGAAACACCAAGCTGTGTTAGCGCTATTTGCAGCTGGCAGAGCTGCAGGCCGATAAGACCCGGCGCGCAGCCTTCAATGCGCTCTACCGGATGAAAATCTTCATGCTGAAACGCATATCCGCCTGCTTTATCGAAGGGATCGCCGGTAGCAATATAGTCGGTTATTTCAGCGTCGGTATAGTTACGCATACATACGCGGGTATGCTCTACTGTGGTGTAGATTTCGTCGGGAACACCGGCGCGTGCGGCGCAGAGCGCTGTAGTGACGATATGTGTTTTGCCGCGCAGATCGTTTAACATAGCGCGCGCTTCTTCTGGGTTATGCGGTTTATTCAAAACACTGTTTCCCAGCACTACTGTAGTGTCTGCCGCAATAATCACTGCGTTAGGTTTATTTCCTGCAATGTCTATAGCGGCCAGCAGTTTAAACTTAGCTAAATAGGGCGCTAAACCATGTGGACCGCCCTGATACTGTGTTTGCAGAAATTCTTCATCTACATTGCAAGAGAGTATTTCAAATGGCAGCCCCAGTCGTTGTATCAACTCTTTGCGGCGCGGTGACCCGGAAGCAAGGATGAGTTTTGGTTGATTTACATTTTCCACAGAGCACTGTTTTCCTTTTTGATGTACGGCAAAAATGCTGACAGCAGTTCACCGGTGATTCGCTAAGAATTTGGTGTTTTATACAATAATCGGTGGCGTTTTCCCACATACCAGCGCACAGTTTCTACAAACTCTGCATGGCTCCATGTCAGCGGAGATGCGCTGAGCGGCGCGCCGGTATAGGGGTGAACTTGTTCCGCCAAAACACCGCTTGGCAGCGCATGCTGTGGAATCCACTGCATGATGGGTATGGTTGCGTCCAATTCCGCAACAGTTTGCGCGCGCGCAATATAGTATTGCGCAGCCCAGCAGGTGCAAATAAACCAAGGATTCCCGGGCACAGTTTGCGTATCATCTGCAATTTTATGATATGCGTCATTTTCGTAGCGCGCAAAGCCGCCAACAGAAGTTTTTATCTGCAGGCGTTTTTCCATTTCCTGCATCAGCAACACGATGCGTTCATCTAAGGGATCATACATACCGTATTGATACAACGCCGCCATTGCCATATCCATCGTATCATCGCGAATGATGGATCCATCCGGCTTTAATTGTATCATGCGTGAGAAACACTGATTTTCGGCGTTCCATAAATAGGTGTCGGCGGCCTTTTTTATGACTCCGGCAGTGGTTTCATAGCGATCTTCAAATTCGTGTTCACCAAAAATATGGGCAAATTGCGCCGCGGCGCGCAGCGCAGCGTATACGGTCGCGATAGTATAGGCGTGTATCCCTC
>JAKAOI010000104.1 GCA_021812265.1 Chloroflexota bacterium
CGCCTTTACCAATCCTGCTACAAGTTCTATTTATGTGCCGATAACCGAATTGCAGGATGATCTTGCCCAAAATTATTTGACACACGAAATGACTCATATCGTGTTTCATCAAAATGAAGATAGTCCTACTAATTTTAATAGTTATTTCCGGTTTTTCCCACTTTGGCTGGATGAAGGTTTAGCTACAAATGATGAATCGGGATCTTCAATAACGTATTATACAAATAACTTGCAAAGCGCAATTACTGCGCATAATACACCCAATTTGCTGACAGATTTCGTATTTGATTACCCGGCAGATACTACGACAGATGACTATGCTTATGCCGAAGCGCGATCCTTCATTCACGGCTTGTTTACGCAATATGGCGCGGCAACAATGCATACTTTTATAAAAAATGTAAAATATGGCAATATTAATCAGGTTGCCATGCAAACATTTGGCGTTGATTTGCAGATTTTGTATACCAGATGGGAAATTGCGCAAGGCATACAAACACCGCAAACCGGCGGCGTGTATTGGGCTTCCACCCAATCTTATCAGACATTTGTTTTAGGAACTACACCTGCTTCTGCAAGCGCCGCCACACCGCAGGGAACATTCTCATATAATTATTTGCCGCTTATGCTTTGGATAATTTTAGGCAGCTTGCTTACTATCAGTGTTTTAGCAATATTGTCTAATCTGTTGTATCGTGCGCTGCGTCCGGCAAAAACCGTTGAGCCGGCTCCTGCTGTTCCACAAAATGCATATGCGCCGGCGGTAAATTCCGGTTCGCAATATGTTACGGGAGAAATGAACTTTCCGAATGTAAATACATATACTTCACCATTTGATCAAACAGCGCCGCAAAATGTTGTTGCCGCGCCATATCCGTCATATAGCAGCGGATACGGCGCGAACGATGCAATTACTCCACCGCCAGTAGAAGCGCCAAAATCTAATCGTCTTGCGTTATTTGAACCGCTGCTGCTGATTGTTTGGGGCGTAACTGCTCTTGGTATTGGCGCGCTGATTTCGGTGATTATATCATCTCACGCTGTATGGTTTGGCTATTTCATTGCGGTGGTTTTGGCCGGTTTAGGCGCAATTTGGGAAATTGTTTTGATGATTCGCAGCCGGAAAACTGCTGCGCTAAAAATAATTGGCCGATTTTTACTGGTTTTAGCGTTTATCGGTGTTGGCGCCTCTGCTTATGTGGCCGGAAACAGCGCTGTGAACCAGC
The DNA here is from genome assembly GCA_021812265.1 of Chloroflexota bacterium. Lineage (GTDB taxonomy): Bacteria > Chloroflexota > Ktedonobacteria > Ktedonobacterales > JACDGC01 > JAJYBV01. The sequence continues at coordinate 1,227 of JAKAOI010000104.1, forward strand.
AATTTCAAGCTGCCATCCAAGCGCAGCAATATCAATTAGCAGTAAACTATGCGCAAAATTCATGGGGATCTTATTTTAACAGCAGCCAAAATTTGGCGCTGGCGTACCATGATTGGAGCACAATGGCGTCGCAAAACTTAGATTATCCTACCGCAATAGCAAAACTTCAGTTGGCTGCTGCGTTGGATCAAGGCTCTGCGCGCACGGCGGATGTTACACAAACTGTAACCTATGTTGAAGCTCTTGGAAAACTATATATGGAAGCCGGAAAATTGACTGACGCGCAAAAATTGTATACTACCGAGATGAATTGGTCATATTGTGTGGCGTCTTGCAATACCAACATGCAAAATGATCTGGCGTCTACGCTTATCGCACTGGGAGATCAGCAACTAGCGCAAAACAATATCAATTCCGCTGAAACTTACTATCTGCAGGCAAAAAATCAATATTCCGGCACTAATCAAGGCTCGCTTGCAAACAGCGCGTACAATGATTTAACTTCATTAGCGAAAATTTCTCAGATTGCACAGAATAATTCGGGAGTGGCTTCACAAATTTCCAGTTTATCTGCTGTTCAGTCATCTGTTACAAATTATGACGCTTTGCAAGAAATAAATACATTTAGTGTGCCGGTAACCGGCAGTGTTTCTGACAGCTTGGGCACAAATTTGGCGGGGCATGAAATATTCTTTTTTGGATTTACCAGCAAAGCATCTGCCGAACAGTTTTTTACCGGTTCGATAACAACAGATAATACTGTTGAACGTTCCGCTTCATTTATTACCGCCGGAGGCAAATTTTCAACTAATTTACAAGCTGGTTTGTGGTACGGTGTCGTTTGGTATGATCCTGCATTAGGCTCACAGTTTCCCTTTGATATGTTCACGTCCCTGAACGATATTTTTTATGTTACTCCACTGCAGGCAAATGCAGTTGGATATATGCAAGGCTTTTAAGCTGCCGCAAAAACTATAGCTGTTTTGCAATATATAGACCGGGTACGTCGCCGCTGCAATTATCTGTTGCGCGCACAGTGCCCGGTCTTTTTTTGTTTTGTAATTTGGTGATCAATGACGCGCTTATATTGCGCGTTTTCCTGATCTTTTTTCACTACATCTTTTGGAGGGAAAATGCGTTAGGCGTTTATTGCCTTAAAGAATTCGGTTGTTATAGATTGTATCCCCTATTGATATTCAAGGATTGTGGCGATTAATCAAGATAAGAAACACTATCAGAATACCATATAATTTCCTTGTTTTACGTCTGCTCCAAGTAGTTGAATCTTTTTTGAGAAAGCGGCCCAGCTATGAATCAACCAGCATCTCAAGATACGGTGGTATCAGTTGACACAATAGAGATGACTTTTGATAAGGAAAGTCTGAATACACCTCCCTTTGAGCCGGCAGCTACAAAACTGCCAAAAGTTCTCACACAACGCGATCTCATTGTACTGATGCTTTTAATAGTCGTATCGATTTTCAATACGAATAATGTTCAATCAGGCGGGCCATCTGCCTTTGTTTATTGGATATTGGGATTTTTGACCTTCATGATTCCTGTCGCTTATGTAACGCAATGGTTGGGGCGCAGGTTTCCGGGGCAAGGCGCGCCATATCTCTGGGCTACACGTATTCTTGGCCCACAGTGGGGATTTATTGCCGCTTTTAGCGCTTGGCTGCCGGGAACAATTGCTGTAGTCGCCTCAATTGGCAGCGCAATTACATTTATCCAATATATCAATCCCAACTGGCTGACTACTCCGGTTCAACAAGGTATTGCCACAGCAGCGTTATTGTTGATACCTGCCGGATTGGCGTGCCTTCCACTTCAAAAACTGCGGCCTTTGTTACTGGCAACCGCAGTTTTCTATGTTGGGGCTGTTATGCTTATTGGCGTGGCTGGTGTTGTTTGGCTGATAAGCGGACATCACGCAGCTGCTTCGTTAGCGCTATCCAATGGATGGCAGCCCGGAGTGGGTACCATAGCCATCTATAGCGTGGTCATTCTGGCTTTTTTGGGTGTCGATAATCCGCTGTTTATGGGCGGTGAGATTCGGGGCAATGAACAAAACGCTAAAAAGGCTGCGTCATTTGTCTGGTGGGGAAGCGCAATTACTTTGCTGGCATATGTTGCCGGCACGTTTGGCATTATGGTTGTTGTCCCGCCTGATCAATCAAGCAATGTCACATCAAATATTCTTGCCGTACAGATGGTCTTTGGGCCGTTATCAGGCCAGCTGATGGCAGGTATTTTGGCTGTTAGCCAGGTTATTCTTACCATCGCATACCTATTAACATTCTCTCGATTGCTTGTTTTGGCCGCACAGGATCGCCGTATACCTGAAGCAGTGGCGAAGCTGAACAAGTACGGTGTGCCAATTTTAAGCATTCTTATACAATCTGCGCTGGTCATGCTGACAAGTTTGCTCTCACTTGTAATACTGCCATCACTCTTTGCCTCGTTCATGCCGCCTGCAAATCTTGCCACATCCAGTACGGTTCTGATGGAAGGCTTTACGACGGTTGTTTGGCTTATTTCCACCGTTCAAATGTTTGCTTTAGTTGGATGGTTTCTCTATCGCCGCAAACAACAAGGTGAAATGTCACTGCGCCAGCAGATTGTACTGGCGGCAATGTGTGTGATAGGCGGCGCTTCATCTTTATTTGGGCTTTGGATAACGCTTGCTAATTCATGGGCGCCGGCGCTCATCTCAAACGGACAATGGATGTTTCTTATTCTCAGCATAACTATTCTGTCGCTCATTAGTGGATTGGTCATAGGAGAAATTCCGCGGGTGCATGCGCTGTATACACAGCAAAAGCTCCTTAATGAGCGGGAAAAAGCCTTGAGAGTAAAACTACAGGCAGCTTATGAACAAGAGCAAAAACTTTCGGCCGAATTGCGCGCTGCTCGTGATTATCTTGCAAGTTTAGCAAGCACAGATCCTCTTACAGGACTTCTCAACCATAGAGCGCTTCTGGACACACTCAACAAAGAATTGGATCGATCTCGCCGTTTAGGACACAACATGTCTATTATTTTTTTTGATGGAGATCGCTTCAAATTGGTCAACGATACCTACGGTCACGCCGTAGGGGATCAGGTTCTTTGTGAACTCGGCGAGCGCATTAATCACGTTCTTCGCGGCGGAGATACATTAGCCCGGTATGGCGGAGAAGAGTTTGTTGTATTGCTTCCCGAAACATCTCCGGCGGAAGCCGGCAAATTCGCCGAAGATATGCGTATTGCTATCGCAAATTATCCATTGGCTACTTCTGTAATAGATGGTGGTATTACATTCACAATCAGCATTGGAGTATCCAGCTATCCATCTGACGGACAAAATGTCTCCGAAGTGCTTGAACAAGCCGATCAGGCAATGTACTGGGCAAAGAAATTAGGTCGTAACCAGGTTTGCACAGCAAAAGAAGCTCAACGACATACCAAAAATTTCACACTGATTTCTTCTGATAACCTACAGGAACAACATCAAGAAAAGAATGTTGGCGTTGATAATCGGGAGACTTCTGATCTGCTGAAAGGGCTTTACCCATTAATGCTGATGTTGGATATCCGTGATCATGGTATCTTTATACATTCTCACCATGTAAGCGAGCTGGCAGTTACTATTGCCCGTGAGATGGGTTTGAGTGAGCAAATGTGCCATACTATATCTGTAGCTGGCCTGCTGCATGATATTGGAAAGATTGCAATTCCGGACAAACTCCTCACAAAAGCAGGTCAATACACAGAAGCAGAATGGCAGATCGTCAAACAACATTCAGGACTTGGCGCGCAAATACTGGAAATCAGTCCGGCTTTACATCCCATAATGAGCATTATTCGCCACCATCATGAGCGATGGGATGGGAAGGGATATCCAGACTTTCTGGCAGGAGCGCATATTCCATTGGGATCTCGCATTATTGCTGTTGCTGAAACGTATATAGAGATGAGTTCTACCCGCCCGTATCAGGCCGCGCATTCATCAGAATCTATTTGCGAAGAACTGCAACGCTGTTCCGGCGCGCAATTTGATCCTGATGTTGTGCAGGCGTTCATGAACCTCATAAATAGAGAACAGATACAAAAAACACCTATTGATTTGCATGAAGCCGCATAATATATTCGGTGGGAGTATTCTCATTCTCAGATCTTCCATTGTTTGCGCAGCGGTTTGGGCGGCCCATAACTGCGATCAACATCTTGCGCGAAGCGCTCAGTATTCTGATGCCGCGTATGAATATTAATATATTCAGGACTTTCGCTGCAACATGGAACATCGGGGATGTACAAGGGACGCCGCCCCTTGTACGGGGGTCTGGGGTATCCCCAGACCTCCCTTTGTTGCAGATACGAAACCCATGCGCTTCTCTTTCAAGCGAAAGTCCTAATATTGTAAATAACTATAGCGTGTTCTGGCGCGGCGTTTTGTTTGTGAAATATGATATAAATGGAAGTGGTATGTAGGTATTTTTTACCGGCAAGGGTTTTGCAGTTAAAAAATATCAATATCAGGAAAGCGATTGCGCAATGTACATGTAAAGGAAACAAATATTTTATGACAAATGGACAGAGAAGAGGAATTTCCCCGGAAAATACTGTTTTTGTCTCACTGTGTTTTGAAGGCCCAGATACACCATATTCCAGCGCCGGAGGTTTGGGTACCCGCGTTTCGGAATTAACCGATTCGCTGGCGCACGAAGGGTATGAAACACATTTGGTTTTTATTGGGGATCCTGCGCTGCCGGGAGTTGAAACGCGCGTAGACGGCAAATTGACATTGCATCGCTGGTCACAGTGGATTAGCAAATATTATCTCAATGGTGTGTATGATGGCGAGGAAGCCAAGTTATATGATATGAACGAAAGTGTGCCGGCGTATGTGCGTTATCGCATTATTGAGCCAGCGGCGGCGCAAGGCAAAATGGTTGTTGTTATCGGCGAAGATTGGCATACAGCCGAGTTAATTACTAAAATATCAGATGAGTTGTATTGGTATGGGCTGCGCGATAAAGTTATATTAATGTGGAATCTCAATAGTTTAATGTCACTGCATCGCATTAATTGGGGACGGCTGAACTATGTGGCCACTGTTACAACGGTTAGCAGATATATGAAACATCGCATGTGGTCGTTTGGGGTGAATCCGTTAGTCATTCCCAATGGCATTCCCAGCCGTTTATTTGAACCGACCGATACGGAAAAAGTGCAGGATTTGCGGGCTATTATACAGGCAGGAGATCCTTCTCTGCAGTTTTTATTTAAAATTGGCAGGTTTGATCCGGATAAACGTTGGATTATGGCGATTGAAGCAGCCGCGCGGCTGAAATATTCCGGTAAACCGATGCGAATGATGATTCGCGGTGGCATTGAACCCCATGGCGGCGAAGCGCTGAGCCGAGCGCGCCATTTAGGTTTGGTGGTAAAAGATATTGAGGCCAAAAGACCAAATGTAGCTGAATGCTTGGATTTGGTAAGAAACGCCGGACCGGCCGATATCTATAATCTGCGCTTTTTTGTGCCGGAAGAGTTTGTGCGCATTTGCTATACTGCCTCTGACGCTGTTTTGGCAAATTCTGGGCATGAACCGTTTGGTTTGGTGGGTTTAGAGGTGATGGCTGCCGGCGGAGTAGCGTTTACAGGGGCTACCGGGGAGGATTATGTGGTAAGTTTTGAAAACGCTGTTGCTGTGGAAAGCGATGATCCGGATGAAATTGTGGGTTATTTATATCATTTATCGCATCACCCCGAAGATAGTGAAAAAATCCGGAAAACGGGATTTGTATCGGCAAAACAGTTTACATGGGAGGCAGTTTTTGAAAATCTTGCCGGTAAAATTGAGTATTTGGCGCGTAAACAAAGTATCATTTTATAATTGCAGACCGAAAGGATACCAACATGTCTACTCAAGTGGCAATTTATACGGTGGTGCACCAGCCGCGCCGGCTGAAACTTCCGGCGCAGCCGATACCGCCTGGCGCTTCAATAGCGGATATTGAACGCTGTGTGTTTGATGAGGCAATGAATCAGCGCTACTTTGAACAAGTTGCTAAAAAATGCTACTATCCGGCGACTGAACGATTTATCCGGATGGTGAAATCGCAAGACTTTAAGTTATCCATTGGGTTTTCTGTTTCTTTTTTACAGCAGGCAGAAAAATGGGATCCTGTTTTATTGGATATGTTTAAAGAATTGGAGAT
>JAKAOI010000105.1 GCA_021812265.1 Chloroflexota bacterium
TATTGAATACTTCACAGAAAACAAGGTTAATCCGCGAGCATTTTCGTTACCCACAACCCCCAACTGAATAGCAGCGTTTAGGGCAAGAACATTGGTGCGATCTGCTAGGTCTTCAATACTTCGCACCACATTAGAAATGTCTTGGGTGCGTTCACCCAAACGCTTAATTTTCTGTGAAGTATTCAATACGTTTGTACGAATATCTTCCATTTTCTTTAATGTATTTTCAACGTCTCTTCGTCCCGATTCAGCTTCTTCTTTAGCCTGATCGGTGGAGGCAAGGCTAAGCTGAGAAAACTTATTAAATTCAATAATAAAAGCGCCAAGCGATTGCAATTGATCGTTCACTGAATTAATTTGTACAGATTGATTCTGCACACTATGGGTCATATTCCCTACGCGATCTTGAATTTTACCGGCTAATTGAATAATTTGCTGTGAATTAGACTGCGCCAGCGCGATAAACTTAGAGAGGCTTTCAACCATAAAGTTTAATGAATCAGCTAAAACACCCAACGCATCCGGTGTAACAGCAGACTGAATTTCAAAATTGCCGGAAGCAATTTCTGTAACATCTTGCAGCAGTCGTTCAATTTGATTTTGCACCGATTGTGTGTCGTTCACATCATTTTTTTTCAGTGGGGCTTGCTCTAACAGCGTGTTAATCAGTATAATCAGCGGATATAAATCATCATTTGGCGCCAAAATATTTGGTTCAAGCACAGAGTATGAATCTATCGCGTCATGAGTTATGAAGGAAAGATTTTCAACCTGTTTGCGAATGACATATCTCAGCCGGAGCAAAAACAGCACAATAATTAATGTAAGTATAATGGAGCCGCCGGCGGCAGACGCATACAGCGCAAATTGGCTTGCGTTCAGCTGTTTTAAAGATGCGCCATATACTTTCCACGTTGCAGCGGTAAGGGCTAAAATTCCGGCAAATGGTAATAAAACTGAAAAAGTTAACGCCAAGGAAAACGCAGAATTAACTGAATATATCCGGCGCTTAGATATTGCCATTTTATAACTCCTGAATAAGATTTTTAAATTTATTTAACCAGATAGTCATTCATTTTAGGTGAATTTAATAAATTATCAGTATGCGCTATATATATAACACGCCTGCTGCCGGGAATAACTGCAGTGCCATAAATGGCGTATTCCGGCAGTTTGGTGTGATGAATAAATGAGTTATCATAAACAATGTTTTGATTGGCGATCTCACTAACTTCTTTTACCGCGTCTACCAAAAATCCGACAAATATTTTTGCCGTATTTGCAACGATAATTCGCGACGCCGGCGTAAATTGCCCGCTGGGCAGATCCAAAAACTGACGCAAATCCACCACTGAAGTAATGGATCCGCGCAAAGACGCCACACCAACTACCCATGAATGCGTATATGGCACATATGTTATATTGTTTGCCAATTCAACTCCCAACACATGTTCAACTGACCAGCCGATTTCTAAGTCATTAAGCAATGTTATGATATATTTTTGATTGGCTGCTGAATCATTGGAATAGTGTTGAGCAATCTCGGGCGGATGCAACGGTATAGGCTGAACATTTTGCGGGGTTGGATCTGAAGATCCAAAAGCTACCAGCGCTTCTTTCAATTTATCCGCATTTATCTGCTTATTTCCGGGATCACTCATCAATTATCTCCAATTATTCATTAAAGTAAACTTTTAATGCCGGAAATTAATTCGGCGGCATTAAACGGCTTGGTTAAATATAAATCTGCGCCTTGTAATATTCCCCAGTGCCGATCTTGCGGCGTATTTTTGCCGCTGAGTAAAATGATGGGAATTTGATTATATCCATCCATATGTTTCAGATATCGGCATACTTGAAATCCGTTCTGTTTGGGTAATACTACATCCAATATAATGCAGTTAGGATGCAGTGAAACAGTTTTCTCGATGGCTTCTTCACCATCCGAAGCAGTTACTACATTAAAACCCTGCTCATATAATGGAGCCGCTATAAGCGCAAGGTCGGTCCAACTGTCATCAACTACAAGAACGGTTGGCTGTTTGGGTAAAGGGAATTGCACAATGGTACCTCAAAAATTAAAGTTGCGGCGCATCTTTTACTATCGGATACGCTGCTGGTATGCGTCCGGCATGCCGCTGGAAGCAGTCACAGATACATATTGCTTCACCACATGAATCAGCTCACCTGCTTCAAATGGTTTGGTCAGATATTCTGTTGCGCCGGCTAATTTGCCGCGCATTTTATCTAAAAAACCGTCTCGGCCGCTTAGCATGATAATTGGCGTAGACACAAATTTTTTATTTTTCCGCAATTGGTGGCAAATACTATAGCCATCCATTTTAGGTAGAATAATATCTAAGAATATAATATCCAGATCATTGATGCTGTTAGCTTCAGCTAACGCTGTCACCCCATCTCGTGCGATGATCACCTTCATATGTATTCGCTGCAATGTCAACTGTACAATCTTACATACTGTTGGGCTGTCATCCACCACTAACGCAACGGGTTCTCTATTCACAAAAACACCTCACTCCCTTTTCGTCATACCTATCATATTCTATGCTGTCTGTTATACAACACTACTGTTGCATACCTACTCTTAGGAATAATACTGTTGATGCAAAAAAGTATCAGCTTGGCTCATCGCCGCTTTTCTGCGATACAGTTCTTCCTCCACTTCACTTAAAAAAGTGTGCCATGCATTGCCTACTCGGGCAGTTAAGTTTCCGTTCCGAGCCAATTTAGGTTCTATTCCCGAAACAAATACCATATTCAATAAATCATTTAATGCGTCAAGCACTTCATTTTGATATTCCAGCAGTGTACTCCCGGTCACTATACTCGCTAAATTCTTTGCTTCATCAAAAACGACCACACCACGTTCGATACGAATTAATCCTTCTATGTGATATTCATCCAGTAATTTTCTGTTTTCCAGCAATAATTGTTCTTGTGGCAGAATACCATACATAGACTGTGTAGTATCGGAATTAGCAACATATTGACCATATATTTTCAATGATTCATTCATTGTGTTGCCGATGACATCCATTATCTTATAAAAACGCGCCGCCCCAGAAAAATTTCCGATAGTATGCAATTCCTTTAATTGATGTGTCAATACATCCAAGATTTTCTCTGCAAATTTTTCCTGATTTTGTGAAAAAATTAAAGTAAGCAACCCTTGTCCCTGAAGTTTCACTATTGTTTCCACTACTTTAGGTTCGGGGATTTGCAGCGCAAACGCTATTGCGTATATTGGATTCTCTCCATTCGACAATAGCAATATTTGAGTTTCCTCTGCCTGCAGCGCCTGATAATCAAAATTCTGCGGCGGATTCTGCACCCATTGCGGCAACGTTTCCCAATGTATATTGTGTGAGGTAATGCGGCCCCATTCATCATTCAGCCGCATAGCTTCCAACAGAATATGATCGATGTTTTTTGCCGTATTTCCCATATTTTTTAATTGAATTTTGGGCTGAAATTCAAAAGATCCGTGTTCCCACTTTAAAGCGCGGGAAATCATTTGGATCATTGAGAACTCCATTCTCCGTAAATATTCCTGATTATCAATAAGGCGGTTATCTAAAAAATCTTTTAATAATTTGTTGATATCTTTTTGGTGATCTAATAAAGCATATTGTGGATTCGGCTGAGTAATACGGCCGATACTATAAAACATACTGTATAGGCGTACCGCTGCCGCTGGTTCTACATTTACAGAGAGTATCTGCCCTTCCTGCAAACTGACTTGCAGCTTTATTTCTTGCCCAATTTGTGTTTGATCGTCAGATTTAGTGACAATCAACTCCCCCGATTTACTGCCCAAAGCAAGAGTTTTTAATGTTGCCTGCAGCCCAAGTGTGTCGAGACTTCCGCCAAATATCTTTTGATTTGGTGTACTCATATTCTCTCCTCACTTCGTGTTTGTTTTGCCAAATTATTATTGGTTTGGCCATTCAAGATATTGCCTGCTATTTTCACCTGAATGTTCGATAGTATACTGGCGTCAAATTGTATCCGATTCCATCTATTGGAATATTGGAAGATTCCCAGTATCCGGCGCTTATAAACCGCCCATACGGTCTATAGCCTCCTGCACATATTTCCTGCATGTATTGCTAAAAACTGCGCAAAACTATAGGATTATCTTCCGGTTCGCTGCTACCCAAATATACTACCTCAGGGTATATTGTACCACACGTTCAGGTATTAGAGAACAGATAAGAAACTTCAAACGATGTATCATCAGTGTGATGATGCGCTGCAAATTGTATCTTTTTCTGAAAACATTTTTGCCTGCGCCTGCCGGCAGAGAACCATACCCAGTATAGCAAAAAAACAGTATGTGTCAAACAGCGACACTATATTTCCCGATCAGATGAAAAACTTGCCTATCACATGGTAACGTTATTCTTCGCTGCCAACCGGTTCTTTTTGCGCTGCGGCCGAATCCGGAAGCGCAGCATACGCCCCGCGGTATTTTTCCGGAAGAGCCGCTGCAATAGCGCGCATTGTGTCATCGGTCGCCGATTGCATATCGGCGCGGGTATATTTTTTTCCGGAAGCAGGAAACAACATCGGCTGGCCAAATCGAATATGCACAACCGGACGATGCGGCCAGCGATACCCTTTGCGCAAAACCAATTCGGATCCCCAAACGGCTACAGGCACAACCGGCGCGCCGCTTTTTAAAGCAATAAGAGCAAACCCTTCGTGCGCTTTCAGCAACGCATGGTCTTCACTGCGGTGACCTTCCGGATAAATGATAAGCGCCTGCTGAGCTTTCAACACCGCTAAACAATTGCGAATCGCTTCGGTGTCGCCTTCGCCGCGATTCACAAAAAAAGCTTCTAAATGAGTAAACAGCCATGTTAAAAATCGGCTTTTCGTATACTCCGATTTTGCCATAAAATGCAGCATTCGCTTCATGCTAAACGCCGTTGCAATAATATCCCAGCCGCTAAAATGATTGCTGGCCAGCAATACAGCGCCGTTTTCGGGAATATGTTCTGCCCCTTGCACATCAAACTTGAATAAAAATGGCAAAATAAGACTCAAAACGAAGCGGGCAAAGCTATAAAATCCGGCCCGTTCCGTGTTTCCGGGTATATATTTACCTGATGATGACATGTGCGGCCTCCGCAATTTGATCGACGACTTGTTCTATAGTTAATTCGCTTGAATCAATAATGAGCGCATCGGGGGCAATTTTGATATTTGGCGCATCCAGCGCGTCGCGTTTGGCTAATTGCATCATTATATCTTCTGTCGAAACAGACTGGCTGGGATTTTGCGCTTGCATATCCAAGGCGCGACGCTGCGCGCGGACATTCAGCGCTGCAGTAAGAAATATTTTTATTTGCGCTTCGGGCAACACCACAGCGGCAATATCGCGCCCGGCCATAATTACACTTTTATGTTCCGCAAATGTGCGATAAAACGCATTGACTGCCTGCCGAACCCTCGGGTGCGCCGCAACCGCTGAAACAACGGCGGTTACTGCTTCGGAGCGAATATCCCAAGTAATATCTTTGCCATCCAGCAGCGTCGTTTCTTGTCGGCCGTCATTTTCCACAGGCGGCAGCAATGCAACATGCATAGTTTCAGCCAGCAAGCCGCAGGCGTTGGCGTCAGCAGGATCAACATCATTGCGCAGCGCGGCGTATGCCGCACAGCGATACATGACCCCAGTGTCGAGATACAATATATGCAGCCGATCAGCTAAAATCCGGCAAACAACGCTTTTTCCCGACGCCGCAGGGCCATCTACCGCAATATGCAACGCAATATTCATATTTCATACCTTTTGTGATATTTTTTACGAAGGAGGATGTTTGCTTTCGTTGTTATGCCGCTGTACATTGCGGCGCGGCATCGTTCTCACCTAGTATAGCATATATACAAGCAAATTTCTATCACTTCATTGTATGTATTGCTTCTCGCAAAACGGTTTATCAAAAAAGCGCGTAAGGACCGCTGCCGATAAACATGATTCTCCTGTTTATCGGGCACTGCCCCTTGTACATCCCCAATTTTCCCTGCTGCAACGAAAGTTCTGAAAGAGCTATTTTAAAAAAAACAAAGAAAAAGCTCTGCCGGAGGGAAGCCGGCAGAGCGAAAAAAGGGAGCAGAAGAAAAATTTACTACTTTACGCCAACAGGTGATTTTGTTTCATCCGGGGCAGACATGCGATACATTTGTGTTGTAGAAATGCTGGCATGGCCAAGTTTAGATTGCACATCACGCAGGTCGGCGCCGGTGCGCAGCAGGTTAACTGCAAAAGAATGCCGCAGAATATGCGGGGTAAGCCGTTCAACGCCGCACTGCTGGGCGTGGCTGCGCAAAATGAGCCAGAACCCTTGGCGGGTAAGCCGCACACCATGATGATTGACAAACAAAGATGTTTCATATTCCCGGGCAAGATAACGACGGGCGTTGGCAATATACGCGCGCAGCGCCTCAACGGTTTCTTGATCTATCAGCAATTTGCGCCGGCGGGTGTTTTTTGTTTCATTATTGCCGCAGAAAATAACCGAATTATCCAAATCGATATCATCTACATTCAGTGAGACTACTTCGGTAACCCGCATGCCGGTGTTATAGAGCAATACAAGCATTGCGCGGTCGCGGATGCCCATGGTAGAGTTCAGATTAATTTTCTGAATAATATCTCCTACAATGCCGCTTTCAATAATTTTTGGCGCTTCACGATCTACATGCGGCGCTACCAATGAAATAGTGGGGTCTTGGTTGATATATTTGTGATCTATCAGAAAATGGAAAAAAGATTTAACTGCCGCTAGTTTGCGAGCAATAGAAGTTGGGGCATATGGATGAGCGCGCAAATCTACCAAAAATGCGATAAGATGTTCACTGGAAACCGTGTCCCAATTATGAATACCTTTTTCGCTTAAAAACGCGCTTAACTGCCGCAAATCAGTTTTATAAGCCTCGCGGGTATTATTTGAATCGTTGCGGCCTTCTAACCACTCTATAAAAGATACGATTAAATCGTCCACAGATAAGCCTCTTTTAAGATAAACAGTATTTCGTTTAGGCAAAGCGTCATCTAAACGATAAGTATATAACCTAAGTATACGCCCCTGTGCAAATTTCTGTAAAGCTCTTAGGACAATTAGCGAGTTTTCCTAACTTAATTGTATCTGGCTAACATGTTTTCGAGCTTTCAGAAATATGCGCGTTTGCATTACTTAGTCTTTTTGCTTTAGTGGTGATGATACACCGGAAGCGGCCTTTTTCATCACTCAACAATTTATTATCCCATGCTTTGTTTGACACTCCGCATGGGCTAAAGCCGCAGCGGATTCTTGGTTCAGCCAGTGTGCTTACCAGCCAAGCTTACGCCTAACTGCCAGAGGCATCTCTGTCCCCAAGCGTTACGCAGTATTGCTACTGCC
>JAKAOI010000106.1 GCA_021812265.1 Chloroflexota bacterium
AAATATGGATATGACGCTAAAGATAACGTATTGCGTATTACTTTGCTTAAAAGCGCAATCGATCCCGATCCTCACGCAGATGAAGGATTGCATCAATGTACATATAGTTTGTTTCCACATAGCGATGGCTGGTTTGATGGCGGTGTGCGACAGGCGGCGCATGCGTTAAACACACCGTTTGTCACCACAGTTATTGCCGCAGAACAAATCAAAGCAGATACACTGCCATCCAAACGGGCGTTTGTTTTGGCAGATGAAAGCAACATTGCCATTGAAACAGTAAAACGCGCTGAAAACGCAGACGCCGCCGTAATTCGTATTTTTGAATCTGGCGGGCGGCGCGGGCCGTTTACATTACGTTTTCCATGTACAATAGTCAGAGCTGAAGAAACGGATTTATTAGAAGAACATCCTATTTCTGCGCCAATTTCTGCAGTGGGCAATGAAATATATAGTACGATACAACCATATGAAATAAAAACATTTGTGGTATATTTTGCCTGATGACCTATAATGACGAAATGGCGCATTGTATAGTCAAAAGTGGATACCCCTGAATTGCTTTGTTTATGCGTGAAAGGATGATAAAAATATCATGAATTACCAGCCGGAATCTGATATGGCGCCTCGCAAACATATTAAGGCGCCGCTGGGGTCGCGCTTTCAATTTGATGATAGTAACGATTATGAACAAACGGCAGTAAAAATAGCAGCGATTTCAGCTCCATCGCCGGCTTCCGCTGGCGCGCCGCGAAAAGTGATTATATGGCAGTCTACCATTATTTGGGCAGTCAGCAGAGTGGTTATCATCATATTTACTGCTATAGCCGCACAATCACTGGGCTTAGCGCCGCACATATCCACTGCGGTGCAAAATTGGTATCGCTGGGACGCCCATTGGTACATTAATATAGCGCAAAATGGATATACGAACGCAACTATGACGGCGTTTTTTCCTTTATTTCCTATTATTCTAAAAATAGCGGCGACCATTCTTCCCGGACATTCCTATGTGTTGGCTTCTTTGCTGCTGAACAGCGTTTTCATTTGGATTGGCCTGGTAGGGTTAGGGTTTCTGGCGTATTCCGAAACCGCCGATGTATCCATAGTTTTTCCGACTATATTGGTTTTTATGGCTTATCCGGTTATCTTTTTTCTCTCTGCGCCATATACCGAAGCGCTGTTTACTGCGCTGGCAGTTTGGGGACTTTGGGCGATCCGGCAAAAAAAATGGTATCTTGCCGCAGGGTTAACTTTTTTAACGGTTTTAAGCCGGCCAACCGGAATTATTTTATATGTTCCGCTGTTATATGAATGCGCCATTGTCATCGGTAAAAACAAAACCATACCTGTAAAAGATTACGCCGCCGGAGCGGTAAGCCTAATTTCCGCGCCATTAGGGTTAGCTGTATATTCTTGGTATGATTTTGCAAAATTTGGAGACCCATTAGCGTGGCTGCACGCGCAGTCCGCTTGGAGCCATATTTCTGTGCCCATATGGCAGGCAATATATGAAGAGCTGCAGTTTTATATTCATAAACCGACTTCAATAGATTTGGTGGCGTCATTGCTGCTGGTTGGTTTTATTATTTTTACCTATAAAAAGCAGCCCATGTCGTATACACTTTATTGTGTTGCGCTGCTATTTTTGATTGTTGCGGCGCCGATTCATCTTTCCTATTATGCGCCTGGCTCTGCGTCTGTAACATCTGCCGCAAGGTATGTAATTGCCGCGATTCCGCTATTTTTATATTTGGGGAAACTTTCGGCGAAGCATACCACAGTAACGGCGATTGCAGTATATGGCGGCTTGTTGCTGCAAGGTATTTTTATACTGCGCTTCCTAACAGGGGTGTGGGTAAATTAAATCAGGATTTTCGCTTCAACATGGAAAATTGGGAGTGTACAAGGGGGAGCTGCTCCTTGTACGGATGTCTGAGGTGTTCCCCCAGAGATCCCTCTGTTTCAGATACGAGAAACATGCGCTTTCTTTTCATGCAAAAGGCCTATACTATAAATATATACGCTTAAGGATATTTTTGACGTATGCTGATTCAAGAAATTTCACTGGAAAATATTAAAAGTTACCATAAGGCTGTTATTCGCTTTAATCGCGGCGCTACTGCAATAAGCGGACACAATGGCGCGGGTAAGTATACAATTATTGAAGCGATTGGCTATGCTTTATTTGATTTTTTGCCATATACGCGCACGGGTTTTTTGCGCGAAGGTGAAAAATCCGGCAGTGTGAGTGTGGAAATTATTTCGGGATTGGATGAGCGGCGATATCAGATAACGCGCAAAATTACCGCAACCGGAGCCGGCGCATGGACTGTGTACGATCCCGAATTGAATTATATGACTGCCACAGGTAAAGATGACACATTAAATTTTTTAAATGAACATATGCAAATGCACAGCCCTGTATCGTTAGATAAGTTGTTTCAAAGCGCAGTTGCGGTTCCCCAAGGCACGTTTACTGCGGATTTTCTGCAAACCGGTTCTGTTCGCAAAAAGAAATTTGATGAATTGCTGCAAGTTGAATCATACAGAACGGTTTTTACTAATCTTATAGAATCTGTGCGAAACTTTGAACACAGGCTGCATGATAAACAAGTGGAAATTGCCGGACTGCAATCGCAAACTGAGCAATTGGCCGAATTAAGAATTCAGCGCGAAACTATTCGCCGGCAGCGTGAACATACCCGCGACGAACTGTTTGTGTGGAAAGAAAAATTAGAATTGACGCAAGCCAAACTGGCGATTATCCAGCGACAGGAAGATGTTGTGCGCGAAATAAATGCAGAGTTCGCGGCGCAGCGCAGCGCATTGCAAGTTTTGCTGGAACGGCAGACTTATGCGCAAGATCGTTGGCAGGCGGCGCAGCGTGATAAAGAGATATGCGAACGCACAAAGGCAGATTACACCCGGTATAACGAAACGGAGCAAAAACTGCAGCATGTTAGGAATATGCAGCGCGAAGCAATGACTTTGAAAACATTGGCTCAATCTTGTGCGGCGGATTTGAAAAATATTGCAAACCAGATTGCTGATATGGAAGCGGCAATATCTCAGGCGGAACAAGCAATGCAAGAATGTGTTCTGCTTGCGCCGCAAGCCGCGCGTTTTAAAGAGCTGACTCAGAAAAAACAAATTGCGCAAAACGCCGAGGAAAATTATAAAAGAGAGCAAGAATTGTTGAAACAACGCAATGATGAATGCGGCGCTGCGCAAAAAAAATTGAGTGAAACGGAAACCGAAATAGCCGAAATATTACGCTTGCAACCGATTGCAGAGCAGTTTCCGGTGATGAATGAACAAAAAACTCTGCTGCAAACGCAAAAAAATGAGATTATTGCTGTTGTGTCGGTTCATAAAGAAAGACAAAAACGCATCAATAAACTGCAAAATAATGAGGCAGATCTGCAAAAACAGCTGCAAAAAATTTCCGCAGATATTGCAGATTTGCAGATAAAATTGCCCGAAGCGGCACAACTGCACGAGCAAGAGCAGAAAACGAATGAGATTATGCGCGCCGTCGCCGCGCTGGAAGCTGAATATAACCAAACCGAGCAGGCTATGCTGGAAGCTAAAGATGGTTTGTGTCCATTTCTGAAAGAACGCTGCCTGAATATTGCGCAAAAACAATACGCTAATTTAGATGATTATCTTGGTGAGTTGGCGGCCAAACGCGCGGATGAGTTAAACACGATGCGGCAAACACAGGAAAAAGAAACGCAACGGCTTAAAGCTATTCGCTTGCTGGCTGCTGAGACCGTGAATATACCTAAACTGGAAAAAGAATTCACCGAAACACAAAAAAAACTGACAGAAACTGCGCGAGAGCTTGCCGAAGAACAAACTGCGGCGCAAATAGAAGCCGCGCGAATTGCTGAACTGCCAACGACGCAGCGACAACTTGAAGACACTGAAAAATCATTACAAGCCAGTGAATCGGCTTGGGCAAGATATAACCAATTAGAGTTATTGAAAAAAAATGCCCGGCAAACGAAAGATGATCTGCAAAAAACGGAAACTGCGCTGGCAGATATTCAAAAGCGGATTGCGCTTTTACAACCACTGAAGGATGAAGTTCCACATATTCTTGCAGAGTTGCGCGCGTTGGGAAACCCAGAGCAAAAATTGGCGCAGGCGCAGGTAATTGCCGGTAATCGGGACGCAAGCGCCGCGAAACTTGCTGATTTACAGACACAAAAACAAGATATACAGCAAAAACTTGACGGAGTGACAGAACAGTTAACGCCGTATAGCGACTTAGATGAAACTGCTCTGCAATTTGAGCAGATTCTTTCGGCGGCAAAAGACGCGCATAAAGCATATGTGCAGGCAGAAAATGGCGCCGCGCAAGCCGAAGCTCTGCGACAGACGGCTGAAAAACGGCAACAGGAATATATCGAGGCGGCGCAGGTTTTAGCAACATTGCAAAACCGCATAGATATGGAAATAAAAAAACTGCAGGACCTGAATGCGGCAGAAATTCGTGAGGAATTTGAACAAATTCAGACAGCAATTTCCGAACATAACGAAAATGAGCGGATATATACCAGAGATTTACAGAAAATTGAGCAGGAAATTCAAAATAAGGCGGAGCTGCTTTCCCGGCTGGAATTGTTGCAAAACACCGCGCAATCGCTTACGCAAGTAAAAGAAAGTTTTGAATTTTGCCGAGAAAAAATTCGGAACTCCGGACAATATGTAATGGCAGCTTTGCTGAAAAAAATATCCGACACCGCCAATATCATTTTCTGTGATATTATGGGGTCTCGCCAGATTACTCTTACATGGAATGAAGATTATGAAATTATGCTGCGCAGCGGGGCAAATAGCCGCACTTTTGCTCAGCTAAGCGGCGGAGAGCAGATGAGCGCAGCTTTAGCAGTGCGGCTGGCAATATTGCGCACATTAACCAGATCCTCACTGGCAATATTTGATGAACCGACACAAAATATGGATACGGAACGACGGCAGAATTTAGCCGGCCAAATACGCAGAATCCGCGATTTTGAGCAAATTATTGTTATCAGTCATGATGATACTTTTGAAGACGGTTTAGATAGCATTGTGCGACTGGAGAAGCGTGACAGCGTAACATATATTGCCGCGGAAGGCTTGAAAGCGTTTGCGTAACTGTGGCTTTCTTAGAATTTTATAAGAAATTCTGCGATTTTCGTGAGTCGTTTCATCAAAGATTTTTGAGAAAAAACTGTTTAAAAAAATAGATTTTCTAATAAACTGTTTTGGAGCAGCGCCCTTGTATCGGTGATATACTAAAGTCAACATAAGCAGAAGAAACTCCGCTTATAAACAGATTTTGTAGAAACGGAGCAAGGACTTTGACAATGCAGTCTAACATGATCGATTACGCCGCCGAATGGGCAGCATTTCGGCTGGATATTCCCACCGAATATAATTTTGCCTTTGACACAATTGAACGCTGGGCGGCAAACCCCGACCACCTTGCTATGCTTTGGATCGGCCAAAATGGCGAGGAACGGCGCATTACATTTGCTGAATTTGCAGCGCGGTCTAGTCAGGCGGCAAACGCATTTACGGCAATGGGGTTGAAGCAAAATGATCGCGCGCTGGTTATGGGGCCACGCATTCCTCAATGGTGGGAAACGATTTTGGGGCTTATGAAAGCCGGCGTTATCCCTATTCCGTGCACTACTCAGCTTACGAGCAAAGATCTATTGTTTCGCGCTCAGGAAGCCGGAGCCGTTGCAATTATTACCGATATTTCTGGCGCCGATAAATTTGATTCTGTGCGAGAAAAAGCCGAATCTGTTCACAACTACATTTTACTCGATGGCTCTCGGGCAAATTGGGTCAGTTATGAAGATTCGCTGAAATCGCAATCTGTGCATTTTGCTCGGCATCACACCAAAAGTTCAGATCCCTGCCTGATCTATTTTACATCGGGAACTGTGGGCAACCCCAAAATGGTTCTGCATACTCACGCTTACCCCTTGGCGCATACCATTACCGGCAAATATTGGCTGGATCTGCGCCCTACCGACTTGCATTACAACGCCTCTGATACCGGCTGGGCTAAAGCGGCATGGAGCAGTTTATTTGGCCCATGGGTAATGGGCGCAGCGCTGTTTGTGCAAGACGCCCGAGGAAAATTCAATCCTAAAGAACTGTTGCAGCTTATTGCAAAATATCCTGTTTCCACGTTTTGCGCGCCACCGACAGTGTATCGGGTTTTAGTGCAAGAAGATTTGCGGCAATATCAATTTCCGGCGCTGCGGCATTGTGTCGGGGCAGGAGAGCCATTGAACCCTGAAGTGATTGAGGCTTGGAAAGAATCTACAGGGATAACTATCCGCGATGGGTACGGCCAAACAGAAACTGTGCTGGTTTGCGGCAACTTTCCTCCGGTAGAGGTGCGAGCAGGCTCTATGGGTAAGCCGTCACCCGGTTATACCATTGGGGTTGTTGATGATGAAGGCAAAGAATTGCCGCCGGGCAAAGAAGGCGATATAGCGGTTAAGGTAGTTCCCGCGCCTCCGCCGGGACTGTTTAACGGCTATTACCTGAATGACGAGGCGACTCAGAAAGCGCGGCGCGGCGAATGGTATATTACCGGTGACAGAGCGTATATGGACGCCGATGGTTATTATTGGTTTGTTGGCAGAGCCGATGATGTAATAATCAGCGCCGGTTATCGCATTGGGCCATTTGAAGTTGAAAGCGCGCTGGTAGAAAATCCCGCGGTGATGGAAGCTGCTGTTGTAGCCAGCCCAGACCCTGTGCGCGGCGAAATTGTGAAGGCGTTTATCATTTTAGCGCCGGGATATCAGCCGAGTGATGCGCTTGCCGCAGAGCTTCAGGAATATGTAAAAAATACTACTGCGCCATATAAATATCCGCGTGAAATTGAATTTGTAACCGAATTGCCGAAAACGGTCAGCGGTAAAATACGCCGGGTAGAGCTGCGCGAACAGGAAAGAATTCGCAAACTCGGCGCGGAACCGCCGGATGCGGTAGAATAATTGCAGAGGAAAATATCATGGGACTCAATTTTGATTCTGCGCCATCGCGGCGGCTGCCGGTATATCTATTACTGGATGTTTCGGGTTCAATGGCTGGGGAACCGATTTCTGCAGTTCATGAAGGAGTAAATATACTCTATAATGAACTGATGGAAAACCCCTACGCCATAGAAACGGTGTGGCTGAGCGTTATTACATTTGCATATGACGCGCAGCGTACCCCGCTGACTGAAATTACTGAATTTAAACCGCCGACATTGATTGCAAAGGGTCCCACAGCGTTAGGGGCGGCCTTGCGTGAGCTTGGCCGCGCGCTGGATATGGATATAATTGCCAACTCTCCGGAGCGTAAGGGGGACTATAAGCCGCTGGCGTTTTTGCTTACAGATGGCGCCCCTACCGATGAATGGCGCA
>JAKAOI010000107.1 GCA_021812265.1 Chloroflexota bacterium
GATCTGTGGAACTTGAACCAGATACAACCAGAACCTTGATTTTGAAGCATCCAAGCCGCTATATTCCACAATCAATGGAATATTTAGCTGATATCCCACTTGAATTACATTTCATAAATCAACAAATGATCAAAGTGGCTATAGAAGTTGTAAACGTGAAATCCTATACACTCAGGGCAAAACTCAGAACTAATACGCAGATTGATGGCATCGACTTTTCGCTTGTTACCGAAGCGCGAATTGAAGCTCAAAACCCCGTATTTTTAATTGAGGAACTACGCAAAGCTTTTATTAGGCTTGGTGATGATAACGATTTTGATGACGATTTTGATATGCAAGCTAATCTTTGCAAAAACATAGAATTTGTTTTCGGACCTCCAGGTACAGGTAAAACTACATATGTTGCCAAAGATATTATCCTACCAATGATGCATTCGATAAACAACCTAAAGGTACTTGTTTTAACACCAACTAACAAAGCGGCAGACATCCTTGTCCGTCGATTAATGGAAAATACAGGTTCAGACAAAAGCTATTTAAATTGGTTAGTACGCTTCGGCACAACAAACGATAATGATATTGAACAAAGCGGCGTGTTCCGTGATAAAACTTTCGACATTCGCACTTTACCTCAAAATGTAACTGTCACAACGATAGCCCGGTTTTCTTACGACTATTTTCTGCCAAACGAAGGAATGCGACTTCATCTAAGCGCCTTAAAATGGGACTATATTATTATCGACGAAGCCTCAATGATACCACTTGCCAACATTGTTTATCCACTCTACAAGAAAACACCTGAAAACTTTATTATTTCAGGTGACCCATTCCAAATAGAGCCAATTACAACTGTTGATATTTGGAAAAATGAGAACATCTACACTATGACTGAGCTAAAATCATTTACTGAACCATTAACCGCTCCACACCCATATCGGGTCAAATTATTGACAACTCAATACAGAAGCATTCCCGAAATCGGTGAAGTATTCAGCAAATTTGCTTACGGTGGTGTTTTGAAGCATTACCGCACTACTGAAAGCCAACGCTCACTTCCCATTGGCGATTTTATCAACCTCAAACCGATAAATCTTATCAAGTTTCCTGTGAGTAACTTTGAGAGCATTTATAGACCCAAACGCCTACAAAACAAGACACCATATCAGGTGTATTCCGCATTATTTGCCTTTGAGTTTGTGAAGTATTTATCATCTCTTATTGAAATGGTTAAAAGTGGTGAGGAATTTAAAATCGGAGTGATTACGCCATATCACGCACAGGCTAACTTGATTGACAAGTTAATGACATCAGTCATTTTGCCTCATAATATCGATGTTCAAGTAGGTACAATCCACGGTTTCCAAGGCGACGAGTGCGATATTATTATTGCTCTTTTTAACCCACCACCCAAAATTTCAACGCATAAGGATATGTTCCTCAACAAATTAAATATTGTCAACGTATCTATAAGTCGTGCGAGAGATTATCTGATTATTATTATGCCAGACGATGAGACCGAGAATGTCGAAAATCTTACACTCATAAAAAAAGTTGAACAATTATGCAAGGAACAAACGTCGTGGAACGAGCAATTATCAACAGTTATTGAAGAGCTGATATTTGGAAGCAAGACCTACATTGAAGATAATTCGTTTTCCACAAGCCATCAATTAGTAAACGTGTATAGAAAACCAGAAAAGCGATATGAGGTTAGAAGCGAAGACAACTCTGTAGATGTACAGATTCACGAATAATAAACGCAAGCCATCGGCAGAATTGGACATCCATATGCTTTCAAATTTCACTACCTAAGACTAATATCATGTATTTTTCATGATACAAAGGCTTCTAAGACTGATAGACAGAATTCGCGGCAATATCCCACAAAATTATAAAAATTTTGTGTAAAATTCTTTTTATAACACGATGTTTGCAGAAATTGAAAAAGGGGGTTGAAAGATAGCAGGAAACCGAGTACAACAGAATCACCACAACTCGATGAAACGGAGACCTGCTATGCCACTACCAATTGTATGCGCAAGTGACCTGATGTGTCAATTTCTGGAGATGCTGCGACCGGTGTTTAGCAAGCCACAATGGAAGTACTTCGAAACCGTACTGCTGGGATTGCTGCACTGTGACGAGCGCCAGACGATGAGCGGATGGTTACGAGCCGTCTGTTCCCGTTGCTCCTTATGCGGAATGTCGCGGTTCTTACGGCATGCTCCCTGGTCAGCAACTGAGGTAGCGGCAGCATGGATACGGCAATTTCATCACGAGCTGATTCCGCTGGTTCAAGCTGAGCATGCGAGTCAACGCCAGAGCCAAAGCCGACGACGAGGACGACCCAAGTGCACCCGCGTAACCGGTGCGCTGATTCTCGACGATTCGGTGCAGGTCAAACCGCGAGGACAGGTCATGCGAGGATTAGGACGGCATTACAGCAGTTGTGAAGGGAAAGTGGTGACGGGACACAACTTGTTTCAAGCCCTCTATGTAGTATTAGGGCGACAATGTCCCTTGCAGCCACGCATGTATCGAACGAAGAAAGTCTGTGAGCGAGATAAGGAGCCGTTCTTCAGCAAGATCGACTTGGCAGTTCAAACGATCCAGCAGTTTGAGCCAATCTCGCAAACGCATACCCTTGTTCTGGCAGATAGCTGGTATGTGTGCAAATCGGTTTGGAAGGTGACCAAGAGTCGAAACTTCACCATCGCTGGTGGCATCAAGTGCAATCGAAAGCTGCGCTTGATGGCTGCCGATGGAACGCGCAGGTGGCAGCGAGTCGATGCCTATGCGGAATCGTTGTCCGATGAGCAATGGACGAAGGTGCTTTGGCCCAGCGACAAGGGTGGCATCGTTGTGGAAGCTCACAGTGTTCGCACGCTCATTCACCGACTTGGCGCTTGTCAATTTGTCTGTGTTCGTCGTGGCGAGAGCATCCGCTATTTTGTGACCAGTGAGCTGACCGCTTCTCTTGAGCAAGTCATTGAATGGCTGGCGTTGCGATGGGAGATTGAAACCTTTTTTGAAGACTTGAAAGAACTTCTGGGAACCGATCACTATCAAGTGCTGCATGATCGGGCGATTTTGCGGATCTGGACTTTGGCTTGTTGCCTCTATCGCTTCTTGGCGACCACTCAGGCAACTTCTGCCTCCCATGTCAGCATTGGTCAATGTCGCCGTTCTATTCGGGACCACCATCGCTTTCTGTTCTTGACTTGGCTTCAGCAGCAATTCCAGGACGGCTTATCTCCTGCTGAAATTGATTCTTTCCTTGCTTCTTAAAAATCTGCAAGGATCGTGTTTATCATTGGGTTAAGCATTGTTAAAAGCTTTTTGTTCTGCCGAAAGAATTACCCAAACAGAGATGCCTTGAACCTTCAATTTATATGGCAGAAATTATCACATTATCTTGAAAAGCAAGCAAAAAAGCTTGCATAATTCAACAATAAGGTGTATATTTTGGATACAGTAGTTTTTAGCAGCAACTCTGTTTTCATTCCAATTATGCGCATAGCCGTACTATGTTGTTATCTGCGATATACCACTGTTATTTTGCGGCGCGCGCATCGAAAGGACTGTTTATCATGAGATTTGCAATAATAAGTGATATTCATGGTAATTACGAAGCTTTACAAGCAGTTATAGATGATATTGATGAAATTCGCGCAGATTCTTCTCAAGAATTTGACGGTATTTGGTGTTTAGGTGATATTGTTGGCTACGGTCCGGATCCGGGCGCGTGTGTGCGCACTATCCGCCATTACAGCTCTATGATTGTTGCGGGTAACCACGATTGGGGAGCATGCGGCAAAGCCGATTTAAACGAATTCAGCGAAACAGCGCGCGCGTCACTTCTATGGACTCAGCGGCAGCTTCGCATTGATGAGATCGATTTTCTCGCGAACCTGCCGGATCGCGCAACGGCTCCGGATCCGGAAAATATGACATTGGTTCACGGCAGCCCGGTAGTTCCTTTATGGGAATACCTGCTTACTCCGGAAGCAGCTTCACTAAGTTTTCTTTCATTTCCCACCCGATTTTGTGTTGTCGGGCACACCCATGTTCCGACAATTTTTCTGCAAGAATCGGTAAAATATGACAAATTAAAACTTCCGGTGCTTACCGCCCGCGAGAAGCAGGTAATGGAATATGGCTCGGAAGAAGAAGGCATTATTGCGTCTACCATTGAAATGGACGCTATTATGTCTCGTCCGCCGTGCATACCGATGCAAACGATTCCGCAAGATTGGTGGATGCCGGATGAACAGTATCGCGCCATACTCAATCCGGGAAGTGTTGGGCAACCTAGGGACGGTGATAATCGCGCCGCATATTTAATTTATGACACAGAAAAGGGTTTTTTATTCCGGCGGGTTCATTATTGGAAAGAAAGCACAATTGAAAAATTAAAAGCGGAATCATTCACAAAAGATTTGGTAGAGCGGCTGCTCACAGGTTATTAGCGATAGCGCGATAATCGGCAAAAAATCTCTGCCCGCGATCTTGCGTTTTGCGCAGAGTTGTGATATGATGAGTGAAGCTTGGGGATATAGCTCAGTTGGTAGAGCGCTACAATCGCACTGTAGAGGTCAGGGGTTCGAGTCCCCTTATCTCCACCACGAACAGAAACATCTATCCATAGAAGTGGGTTTTATGGATAGATGTTTTTTAGTTCCTTTATGCGTCTTCCGTCGCCGATAAGGGCAGAATATCTTCGGAGGGTATGATATCTTCTGTGTCATTGCCTAATCTAGGTTTTGTGCGAAAATTTTGTGGTATACGCATCATGGGAAACGTATCTGCCGGGGAAGGCTCAGCGCCAACGGCAGATTCCAGCGAACCTTCGGGCAGCCAATCTTCGGTAAAGTCTTCCGCAGTCAATTTGCGCCGCGCCTCGCTCAGCAATTGTTTTATTTGCGGCCGCACCTCTAGGTTCCGTTTAGGAATACGTTCCCACTCCTCACGCGCAAGCGCATAATATCCGGCGCGATAGCAGAAAAATCCCAATGCAGCGCGTGCGTCGTACACATTCATTCTGCTCCACAGCACATCTCTTTCCGGAGGAGAAGCGATGCTGCCGGTAGTAACTTCTAGTTTTTCCACCAAAGCATACATCGGTTTATTAAATAATTTATATGGAAAGCCATAAAATAGCGCTAAATTCGCATTTCCATGCGCCGATGGAACCACACCGATAAAATATTTCCGAGTCATACCACCCATTTGCCACAGCGCAATTGCAATAAATACAACCAAAATTCTTAAAAAATACCGCTCCCACGTAAACGGCGCAATAACCGAAAGCACACCAATCGTTGCCATACTTGCGCCAATAAGCCATGCGCTATATACCAGCCGGCGTCTGTCCCATCCCAGCAAATCGAAATGATGATGCAGCGGTGTCGCTAAAAATGGCAGCGGAAATTCCGTGTGAGGATACCACATATTTAAGTCGCTGAAACGTTCCACTTTCAAGAACCGCCGGAAAAATTTAACTAAAAATCTGCCCTGTATTACCGCCGACATTCCTTCCAGCACGAAAGCTCCGCCAATAAACAGCAGCAACAGCTCTTGGCGATCTACTATCGCTATCATTGCTAAAAGACCGCCCAGCGCCAATGAACCACTGTCCCCCATAATCATTTTAGCGAGCCGCTTGGCTGAATTACGGCCATTCCAAGCAGATGGCCAATTCCATGGCAGGTAACCCAGCACACCACCCGCCATTGCCAAAGAAAACAAAATAATCGGATTATATTGCGCCAACTGATAATTAATCGTTATAATAGCGTATGCTATCGCTGCAGGAAACACCAGGCCGCCCGCCAAGCCATCCAAGCCATCGCTGAAATCTACCGCCAATGAAGTAGTCGATAATACCCCAAACGCCAACAGCAGAAAAAAGATCGGCCACACAAACTCTGTGTGGTGAAATAGCGAACCCAAGCCGGGTATATCAATATATGGAGAATAGGCAATGCGGCTATTAGGGATAAAATACAGCTCCGAGCCGCCAAACGCTAAGGACACAATAGCAACGCCCAAAAATTTTGTTCGTTCGCGTATCCCTTCACCTAAGCGGACCTTTTTCCAGTCATCCAGCAATCCAACCAGCCAAAAGCCAATAAATCCCCCGGTAATAATTCCCGATTGTATCCAGTCATCCAATGAAAATTGCAGAAAAAAACCTAAACCGGCAACCGCAATAATTGTTCCCGGCACCAACCCGTATGACCCAATTAATGGCAGTTCTTTCGATTGTATTGCAGATGGATTTTTTACCTGGCTGGAGTTTTTGGGATGGTCGTGCAGTGATTGACCGGCGCTGAATACGCCTTCCTTTCGTTCACCACTGCGAAATCTTGGCGCTATTTTCAACGCTAAACCGCAGAGCAAAAAACTTAAAAGAAACGCAGATGGAACCACTAACAACTGAAACATGCGCCGTGCCTCGTTTCAAAATTTATGCGCAAACAAAATGATTCGCTGCTTTGTACAGTCAATTGCGCATCACACAGAATGACTGATGGCTATCGTCCAATCTGAGAGAGAATCTATACCATGACTTTCGCTTCAGCATGGAAAATCGGGGATGTACAAGGGTCTCCGCCCCTTGTATGAGGTTCTGGGGTGTCCCCAGACATCCCTTTGTTGCAGATACGAGAAACATACGCTTCTCTTTCAAGCGAAAGTCCTACATACTTAATTATATGATGAAGCGGCATATTCAATAGAATATACCGCTGAGAAGTCCTATTGCTGCGTATCTTTAGCTGTTTGCATCAACCATTTTATTCCGGCAGAGGCAGCAATATTGTTATCTTTGAGCCGTCTCCGGGCACGCCGCTGCTGGTTAAAACAATGCTGCCCCCCATACGTTCCGCCAGCGTTTTGCAGGTATACAATCCTAAACCGTTACCGGAAATGGTAGAGGTTAAATCACGAGGCAGCCGGCTGAATTTTTGAAATAAAAGCGGCTGTTCACTTATCGGAACACCTAAACCCCAGTCACGTACCGTTAATTCCAGCATTGGTGTTTTTAAAATTGCCACATTCTTTTTGCGGGTGCGGTTTGTTTGCGGTGGCTCCAATGCCTGCGCCGCAATGGAAAGCGGCGATCCGGCGGGAGAATATTTCATGGCGTTAGAAATAATATTTGTTAAAATTTGCTCCAACATGACTTGATCGCTCATAACGGCGGTAGAATCTTCAATATTAATAAAAATTTCCCGGCGCTTATCTTTATAATCCGCCGGATCTATTAAATTCAAACAATTTGTCACCACAGGCAGCACCGGCACTACCTGCAAATCAATATCTTGATTTTCAGCGTCTACACTGCGCACAGCTAAAATAGAAGCAATTAAACGAGAAACTCTGTTCCCTGCCGATTGCAATTGGTTCAGGATAGAAG
>JAKAOI010000108.1 GCA_021812265.1 Chloroflexota bacterium
CCACCAAAAGCCAATAAGCAGGAAAGACGCCAAGCCTACTCCAGCCCAGCCTACCAACAGAAATAAAAAGTTATCCGCCAAAACCAACAAAAGCATTGCGGTAATAAAAAAATTCATAAACGCGAAAAATCGCTCGTAAGCAGGATCTTCATCCATATAGCCGATTGAATATACATGTATGAGAAAGCCCACCCCAGTAACAACCATCGTCATGATAATGGATAACTTATCTACCAGCAAGCCAGCGTGAATTTCCAATGTTCCCGATGTTACCCAGCGCCATAAAACAATATCGTATGGCGCGGTTGAAGCCCCATACGCAAAAAAGTCCCCGGCGGCCAAAATAAACGCCAGCGCAACAGTTCCGCAGCCTATCAGGTTGACAAGCCATTTGGGAAGCAAATTTCCGCCGGCGCCAAGAATGATAAAGCCTGCAAGAGGCAGCGCCAGCATAAGTGGTGTATATGCGAGCATACTCTATTTACCCCTTCAGCGTATTCATTTCATCAATATCTATTTCCTTGCGTGTGCGGAATATCGCTACGATAATCGCCAAACCGACAACCACTTCCGCAGCAGCTACGGTCAGTGATAAAAAGACGAATATCCAGCCATCTACCGACCCAAGAGCATTGGCAAACGCCATAAATGTAAGATTTACGGCGTTCAACATCAGTTCAATAGACATAAAGATGACTAACGGATTACGCCGAACCAGCACGCCGATAACACCGATACTAAACAAAATTGCGCTGACTATAAGATATGAATTTAATGAAACTGCCATATTAATCCTCAGATTTTGCGCGAGATCGCCGGCCCAGCACAACTGCGCCTAAAATTGCAGCAACGATAATAGCGCTGGTTACTTCAAACGGAAATAAAAAGCCGTGAAACAACGCCATACCAAACGTCTCGGTATTGCCGCTGCCCGGCGCGCTGATTTGTGTGAAAAGATTATTGGAGCCTTGCGCCACTGCGTCCGGAGCTATTTGCGCATGAATAAGCAATAAAAAGCTTGCAAGCGCCGCAAAAATAATTCCGGCAATAACCCCAACCAGCCGCTGCCACGAAATATGATCGGCTGTTTGCAGCGCCGCCTTATCGGAAGAAAGCATAGTAACCACAAATAAAAACAGCACCATAATAGCGCCGGCATAAATAAGAACCTGCGCGGCGGCAATAAACATACCGTTGAGTATTAAATAGAACAGCGCAAGCGATAATAAATTTACTATCAGCGACAGCGCCGAATAAATAGCGTTGCGAAACGCTATAACCCCAATACCCGACGCAATGGCCAACGCCGCAACAGCCGAAAAAGCCAGTATATTTGCTGACATATCGATTTATCCCTTTGACTCAAATTCAGAACCAAGTAAAATATCTTTACGCGATTCTAAGTCGCCTTGCCCCACAGCAGCCGCAGATGCGCCGCCGCCATCAAAATATCCCTGCCGGGCAGGAACAGACTGTGGCGTCTCCTCGGGCGGCTGCGGATACCAGTCTGCGGCGTTGCCGCGATCAGCCACTCCCGAAGCGTCAAGCATCTGCTCTTTATGATAGACCATATCTTCCGGCCACTGCGCCGCCAATTCAAATTGATTGGTTAATGTAATTGCGCCGGTTGGGCAGGCGTTTTCGCAATAGCCGCAAAAAATGCAGCGCAGCAGGTTGATATCAAAAATTCTGGAGTAACGTTCTCCTGCCGAAACCTGCTGTTCCGGTGTATTTTCGGCGGGTTCAATATAAATTGCGTCTGCAGGGCACGCCGCCGCACATAAAAAACAGCCCACACAGCGCTCTAAACCGTTTTCATAGCGATGCAGCGCATGGCGGCCGCGAAATCGCGGTGAAAGATTTCGCTGCTGTTCCGGATACGAAACCGTAACCGGCTTACGGCCAAATTCGCGTAACGTTGTTCCTAACCCTTTGATGATATCTGACGCCATAAACAGTATTCTCCATATTCTCGCGTTCAGCGCAAACTGAACCGATATTTACCTTGCGCGTACCTCGGCGATATACAACCGCCGCTTACGAAATCGCCGCAGTTTCCGGCGGCGGTGTGCTTTCTACTTTTACCAAACGCACCGATGACGGCAACGCAACGCCTTCGGTAACCACACTGGCCTTTTTGGGGCGCATTTCTCCTGCAGCGGCGTATCCGGCAATCAGCAAAGTTATTAACCCAAACACGCCGGCAATCCACCAAGGCTGCTGAAACGCTACAATATATGCGGTTACTAATAGATTCAACACCGATAATGGCATTAAAACCTGCCACCCCAATTTCATGAGCATATCATAGCGAATACGCGGCAATGTTGCCCTCAGCCACATAAACACAAATAGGAATAAGGCAACTTTTACTATAAATATAAGTATTGATAATCCGGGAATGTTTTCCAAGCCAAAAAATGTCCAGCCGCCTAAATACAACGTCGTCAGCACCGATGAGGTAGTAATCATATTGATGTATTCAGACATTTGGTAAAGCGACCAACGCAACCCGCTATATTCCGTCAAATAGCCGGCTGTCAGTTCCTGCTCGGCCTCCGGCAAATCGAACGGCGCGCGGTTCACTTCAGCCAGCGCCGCTATGCCATACAGCACAAAGCCCAGCGGCTGCGCTAATATAAACCAAATATGCTGACTGGTTTGCTGATGCACGATACCTATCATACTCAGTGTGCCTGCAAGCATAATAACGCCGGAAAGCGATATCGCAATGCTCACTTCGTAAGAAACCATCTGCGCGGCGGAACGCAAAGCGCCAAGCAGTGAATATTTATTGCCGGAAGACCACCCGCCAAGCACAATGCCATACACCGCCAGTGATGACATAGCCAAGATATACAATACGCCGACATTAATATCTGTCAGCGCAGGCTGCCAATATGAAGGCAGCGAGCCAAGTTTATCTCCTAATGGCACAACACCAAACGCGGTTATAGCAACAAAAATTGAGATAGTTGGCGCAAGCAGAAACACAACCGTTTTTGCTTGTGTGGGAATAATTTGTTCTTTAAATACCATTTTCAGCGCATCGGCAATCGGCTGCAACAGACCAAACGGCCCCAGCCGGTTTGGGCCAACCCTGCGCTGAAATCTTGCCAACACTCTTCGCTCTATCAGCGTCAGATATGCAAATGCGCCAAGAAGTCCGGCAATGATGATAACACTTTTTACCAGTGCTGCTAGCAATTCAAGCGCAATTTGTGACATAACATAAAGCCTTAACTTTCGCGCCGCTGCCGCGGCTAAATTTCTGCATATCCATAAAATATGCGTTATGTTAAAGATTCTTTCAGCAATCCCCTATCAGAGATTTGCCGAAACCATTTCTTTCTCTTCGGCAAATGCCCATTGTTTACCAGAATCGCCGATTTCTCCCCGCGACATACCCATATACAGTGGCACATTCATAGCAATTTCTGTCAAAATATCCGACGGAGAGCGATACGAATATTTTACCCCCAGCCGAGAAGCAATGCCTTTAATAATTTCCCAATCTGGCCGCGGACCAATCAGCGGATTCATAGCTCGGTGCAGCACTTGCACGCGCCGCTCTAAATTTGTAAATGATCCAATTTTTTCAGCGTAGGAAAGCGCGGGCAGCACAACATGGGCATATTGTGCAGTTTCATTCATAAATAAAGTTTGCACAACTAAAAAGTCCAGCGATTTCAACAAATCGGGTTTTTCCATATGTTTTGCCGGATTAGCGCCCATCACCCACAATAATTTTACTGCGCCATTCAGCATAGCGTTATAATCAAAGCCAGGCTGATCTATTTTTACATAGCCGGGGCCGGTATCAGGCAACACCCCCATATCGCGAGCGCCAACGGAATTGGCCGCATGGAACAGGGGGCCAACGCCGCTGTTTTTGCGGGTAATCAAGTCTATCATCATACCTAAATCAAAAACATCGGCTGCCAGTGTTTCATTGCCGGAAATCTTGGTAGTCATTTCATCATACAGCACAATCGCGCCGGCAGAAGCAGCCAGCTCGCGCGCCAGTTCGCGCAATGCCGAGGCAGAAACCCCCAGCGCAGCTTCCATCCGCTCTGGCGAATAATCGGCGTAGCGGGCGCTGTGCGACTGAATCAGCTTGGTGTTGCTTTCGGCAAAGTTTCCGCGCCATAATTTTTCTTCAATAACAGTATACGCCAGCGATTTTGCAATGGCCGATTCCGAACCGCGTTTAATGGTTAACACTTGGCAGGCAAACGCATCTGCATGTGTCGGCTCAGATGAAATAACGGTTACCTTTGCGCCGTTGCGCAAACCCTTTTTCACACGCAGATCCAGCGTCATTTGCCGCGCATAAGGATCTGCGCCCAAAAGCACAATGCTGCCGGCGTGGTCCAAATCGGCAATGGCGCCGGTATAAACCCACGGAACCGCTCCGCTGTCCGAAGACGGAAATACACCATGATAATGATCGATATTTCGTACACCAAGGCATTCTCGCACAACTTTTTGAAAGATATAATTTTCCTCATTTGTAGTGTGGGTAGAGCCAATGGCGCCGACTAACTGCGGATTACGCTGGGCGGCTTCCTTTAATTTTTCAGTAACATAATCAAGGGCTTCATCCCAAGAAACCGGGGTGAGCGTATTATTTCTACGAATCATCGGCTGTTTTAGCCGCTCTAAACTGTTCACATCATCATGCCGCCAGCGGCCGGTATCACACAGCCAACCATCATCTACAGCGTCATTTGTGCGTGACATATGCCGCAACAGTTTATCAACACGCACATTTGCCTGAACATTGCAGCCAACAGCGCAGCCGGAACAAATGGTTGCGGTTCGCCGCAACTCCCACGGACGGCTGATAAACCGATATGATTTTGCTGTAAGCGCCCCAACAGGACATATTTCTACCGTATTGCCCGAAAAAATTGTGTCAAACGGCGCATCGGGGTTTACCGCAACTTGCGTGCGATAGCCGCGGTTTTCCATGATAAGACCAGGCTGCATGGCAACTTCATGGGTGAAGCGCACGCATCGCTGGCAGGCAATACAGCGTTCGCGGTCTAACAGGATATTATCACTGACCGGAACAGGTTTTATAAAATGTCGTTTTTTAAGATCGAATCTGCTGGCCCCCGGCCCATACTGCAGAGTAAAATCTTGCAAATCGCACTCGCCGCCTTTATCGCAAACGGGGCAATCCAGCGGGTGATTAATCAGCAAAAACTCTAGCGTCCCTTTGCGCGCCTGTTTCACCAAATCCGTATCGGTGTGTACGATCATACCCTCGGCGCATTCGGTTGTGCATGCTGTTTGCGGTGGTTTAGGAATTTTTTCAATTTCCACGAAGCACATACGGCATGCGCCAAGCGGAGACATTTTAGGGTGGTAGCAGTAGATTGGAATATCTATCCCCAATTTTTGAGCCGCCTGCCACACCACGGTTCCCTTGGGAACAGAAACCTCTTTCCCATCTATTGTAAGTGTTACCTGCGAGGCAGCCTGTTGATTCTGTGTCATTTGCGCAATTCTCTCATCAGTTTAAATCTCTCATGAATCTCTCCGCAGGGGACCCTGCGGGAAGCGCTCTATCAGAATAAGTTCATATATTATTGAACGCGAACATAAAAATTATGTGTGTGACACCGCGGCAGAGCGGTTATGCTCACTTAACGGACAATTGTGATGGATAATATGATATTCAAATTCTTCGCGGAATAATTTTATGGCGCTGGTAACCGGAGTTATTGCTGCGTCGCCCAAAGGACAGAAGCATTTACCGGACATATTATTGCAAATATCATTCAGTAGTTGCACATCTTCAGCGCGCCCATGTCCTTCTGCAAGCCTTTCCAGCAGCTGAGCCAGCCAAAACGTGCCTTCCCGGCAAGGAGAGCATTTCCCGCACGATTCATCACGATAAAATTCTTCCATACGGCTCACAGCGTCTACTATACAAGTAGAATCATCAATTACAATTACGCCGGCCGCGCCAAGCATAGACCCTGCGGCAGCGACGCTTTCATAATCCATGGGTGTATCAATTTTATCGGCGCTTAACATAGGTGTTGAAGATCCGCCGGGAACAAACGCTTTTAACTTGTGGCCCTTCCACACACCGCCGCCAAATTCTTCGATAAGAGTGCGAAACGTCGCCCCCATCGGCAATTCATAATTACCGGGTTTATTCACGTGGCCGCTCAGGCAGAAAATTCTTGTGCCTTTGCTTTTCTCTGTGCCATAAGCGGCGTACCATTCGGCGCCGTTTTCAATAATGGCGGGAACAGTGGAAAGCGTTTCACAATTATTGATGACGGTTGGGCCGCCATATAAACCGGACGCAGCAGGAAAAGGCGGCTTCAGCCGTGGATAGCCGCGTTTGCCTTCCAGCGATTCCATCAGCGCAGTTTCCTCGCCGCAAATATAAGCGCCGGCGCCGCGATGCAGCACAACATCAATATCTGCGCCGGAACCCATAATATTTTTTCCGGCGTACCCTGCCGCATATGTTTCCGCAATCGCGCGTTCCAACTGGCGCGCTGCAAAGGCCAGTTCTCCGCGGATATAAATAAACGCCTGTTTTGCGCCGGTGGCGTACGCCGAAATAATAACACCTTCTACCAACCGATGAGGAATTTTCTCCATAATCATGCGGTCTTTGAAGGTGCCCGGTTCGCTTTCATCTCCGTTTGCGCAAAGATAGGTCGGTTTGGAACTATTTTTAGCAAGAAAGCTCCATTTCATCCCGGTAGGAAAGCCTGCTCCGCCACGGCCCCGCAACCCAGAATTTTTAACCGTTTCCAAAACTGCCGCGGGTTCCATAGCCAGCGCCTTGCGCAACGCCTGAAATCCGCCATGTTGGGTATAAACCGAAAATGTATCTATTCCTGGAATATCTATATTTTGGGTAACAATCCGCACTTGTTCTGTCATAACGATGCCGCGCCTTACCTGAAATTACAACATATCTCTTTTTATCGAGATAAAAATCTAATGTCTATTCGGCTGATTGCCTTCTATGCGTTTTATAGCTCTGCGTCGAGTTCCGCATAGTCCCCAGCGCTTACACGCCGCCGGCAAACAAACGTTTTAACAACAAAGAATGGGGAGACAATCTATTGCCGGCATACAGCCATCGGCTGAAGAAATCTTGTTAGCCAGAGATATCTTGTCAACGTACTGAGTCTCATTCCCTTATCAGCATATCATGAAAAACAGTCTTTTCGCTATATTGCGCCTATTGGTACAGTATTCTTTTCCGTTCTTCCGGATAGTTTTTGCCGATATATACGCGCGCTATTTTACGTTAAACCGCTGGATGCATTCATCAATAACTTTCCACGCTTCATCGGCGTGAAACCAATCGCGCACCTCGGTTTGCACCCCTTGCAATTCCTTATATGTGCGGAAAAATGCG
>JAKAOI010000109.1:0-6772 GCA_021812265.1 Chloroflexota bacterium
TTCCGATCTCAACATTCGGATTTAATTGCTTGAGATGCGCAGAAATTATATATCCCAAAGCGGCGCAGGCGCGTTTCACAATTTTAACCGCGTTTTCATTGGGCACTGCGCCTGTTCCTATTGCAGCTTCTACAACGGCGCGTCCGTACACTTCAGTTAAATCTATCTTTTGCGGTTTAGTTATTGGGAATACACCGCCAAGATCATAGGTGGCGGCATAGTTTTCATCAGATATTTTCTCTTTCATAAAATTAATGAATGGATCGCCTATGTTGGTGGTTACAATTGCCGCCATTTGTTTGGCCATGCCATAACCTGAAACCAGATTCATAAAACATAGTTTTTTGCCACATTCACAGGGAGTTATAGCAGAGGATTCACCTTCATAATCTTTAAGCTTATCCGCCGGTATTTCTGCATGAAGATCTATGTCCGCAGGATCTTGAGGATCATACCTCCCATCTTTTAAATAGTTGAGGTTTACATTTTTGCTTATGGTAAAATATATAAACCTACTGGGTCTATTATCTTTCCCATAACCATATTCCCATTCCGTCCTTGCCGCAATAACGGTGCGATTTTGGGAGACAATAGCATATTTGCCATTGCAAGCAGTGAATTCATCGGATAATTTACTTTGTAGGCTTAGTGTGTCTACTTTTATTGGTTTGTTATCACCAAAATATGCAATGGCCGTAATTCCAATAGCAATTATCTGTTCTTTAGTGACACCTCGAGCTTGGAGAAATTCAAGCGCCTTTTCATAAACAAATCTTGCTTCATTATCGGATAAAGCGTTGCCCTTAAAATCGTTTCTATATCCCATAGGTCTGATCATTCTAGGATAGATATTTTCTGAACCCTGATCGGCGGGAACTAAGCCAAACCTTACCTGAGTGCCGGCGACTTCAATTGCCAATTTAAATTTTGGGGATGCGTCTTCTGACATAATTCGGATCTCCTTTGGTTTTTGTTCATCTACAGATGAACTCAGTAATTCTATCTATTACTATAACATAATATGTTATTAAATTTCAATATTTTTACAGCATTTTATCATATACTTATAAAAAATTATTTTATTATGAATAACTAACAAGCAGTATTACAAAGTAAGCAATATATTTAATCTCTGCGCTAAACATACACTTATTGAATGATACATTACTCACCATTAAAATATTTTATATACATCAAAATATTTTAATACTAGTATCTGCAACATAGCGCTGGCCTTATTTTCCGGCTTAGTAATTTTCTGCGCCGTTGTTTTTATATGTTCCCCAACACGCCGCGGCCGGATATAGCGTTAAATTTCGGCGAAGAAAACCGGGAAAACCTTGACGCATTCAATGACGCTTTAAAGAATATCTTAAAACAACACATCGAACAATCCAAAGACACGGAGATTGAGTGACCGCTCTGCCGAGGCGCTGTGCGATTGCCAACACCAAGAAAAACACGAAGGATTGGCTATAACGCTTGCGTTTCAACATAACTCGTGTTACAATACGTTTGAACCTCATTTATTTTTTAGGAAGTTCATGAAATGGCAGCTCTCACACCCTATCGAGTGTATTTTGAAATTACACTCATTACCTTAGCAGTTGCGCTGGTTGCCTCTATTCTTATGCAATCCCGAAGCGCAGGCTTAG
This sequence comes from Chloroflexota bacterium, assembly GCA_021812265.1. Classification (GTDB taxonomy): domain Bacteria; phylum Chloroflexota; class Ktedonobacteria; order Ktedonobacterales; family JACDGC01; genus JAJYBV01. Next base: position 1,656 of record JAKAOI010000109.1, read on the forward strand.
GCAGTGTTTTCGGTGGATCCGGAGCAGTCTTCAAAACAAGAAGAGGCATCGAAAAACTTTTGTTTAACGCAACGGTAATTTTTGGTGTTTTGTTTGCGCTTGTCAGTTTTATTACGTGGGCTATTCCCGCGTAAGATAGCAAATGTTTTTATTTCTGCTCAGCCGTTATATACTGCATACCTATTAAATGGGCTATACGTTCAACACGTTACAGCCCTTTTTTTTGCGCTGTATTCTGTAATTTTGCGTTGTTTTAACCATATATTCCGACATTTGTCATATGCTTCTTTCCCAATAGGGAATATTTTCCTAAAAATAATGTATAATTGCGTTGTATATGGTCTTTTTTCTGTTTTTTTAGGCACAATCTGTATTGTTAGATCTGTGCGGATGTATTCTGCAATGGCTGTTCCATTGACACTTTGTTTTATCGCAGCGGCCAAGTGCCCTGCTTTATCACACAGATTCTCTGAGTGAGACACAACGATGTGTTGAGGGTCTTTTGCGGTTTGCGTCTGTTTCGCCTCCGATATAAAAAAATCCCGCAGTAACAGTGTTTTGTTGCCGGGTCTCCCTCCACTCCCCATAGCCCACAAGCAAATGCGCTTGCGCGGCTGCAATGTTGCATTTGTTTTATCCGCGCAGCGCGCCTGCGCTGGCGGTAGTTTTTTTGCGTAATTTTATACGGAGGGGTTCACCCATATGGTAATTCGTGATCTGACATTGGCAGGTCTCAATAAAGAACAGCTGCTCAATCTGCACTACACAATGCTGCTGATGCGTCACTTTGAAGAAAAAGCTGCCGAAGGATATACACTCGGTAAAATCGGCGGCTTTTTACATTTATACACCGGGCAGGAAGCCGTCGGTTCAGGGGTTAATTTGGCGCTGGAGCCAAATGATGTTGTTATCAGCAGTTATCGCGAACATGGCCACGCTTTAGCAAAAGGGGTAGACCCTAACGCGCTGATGGCAGAGTTATATGGGCGAGCATCAGGCGTTTCCAAAGGGCGCGGCGGTTCCATGCATATTTTTAGCAAAGAACATAAGCTGTTTGGCGGCTATGCAATTGTTGCCGCGCAGTTGCCCATTGCCTGCGGCTATGCGCTGAGCGCGAAGCTGTTAAAAGAAAATTTTGTAACCGTGGTGTATTTCGGTGACGGCGCAGTAGATGAAGGCGCTTTCCATGAAGCGTTAAATTTAGCGACGGTGTGGCAGCTGCCCGTGGTATTTGTCTGTGAAAATAATTTATATTCTATGGGCATGGCGGTAGAACGCGCGTGGGCCGTTTCTTCTTTAGAGCCGCGCGCAAAAGCATACGCAATGGATTTTGAGCAGGTAAACGGCATGAATGCGCTGGATGTTTTTCAGGCCGCACAAAAAGCAGTAAAACGCGCGCGCGAAACCTCGCGGCCAACATTGATAGAAGCCAAAACCTATCGATTCCGCGGCCATTCTATGGCAGATCCCACAGCATATCGCTCAAAGGAAGAGGCGGAACAATGGCGGCAAACCAGTGACCCGATTGTTCTGTTTGAAAATGCGCTGCGCGAAGCAGGAATAGCCAACACCGAGGATTTTAAGAAAAATGATGACCGCGCGCTGCAAATTGCCGCTAAAGCTGTAGAATTTGCCGATAGCAGTCCCTTGCCGGATCTGCAGTCGCTGACTGAAGATATTATGGTCGATCCCACCGGAGCAATTGCTTGGCGGCGTCCCCGCTGATTGTTTGATGCGCAGCCCGGCGCCACATTTGCCGGCGCGCAATCTATTTTGCCAATATCGGATTTATGGAGACATTAACATATTATGAGAGTTACTACCTATCGTGAAGCGCTGCGCGAAGCTATGCGCGAAGAAATGCAGCGTGATGAACGGGTTATTATTATCGGTGAAGATATCGACGCCTACGGCGGCACATACGCCGTAACCAAAGGCTTGGCCGAAGAATTCGGCCGCGACCGAGTTCGCGATACTCCATTGGCTGAAGGGGTTATTGCCGGCGCCGCTGTGGGAGCCGCCATGTCGGGGCTGCGACCGGTTGCCGAAATTATGACCATCAACTTTTCGCTGCTGGCGTCTGACCAAATTATCAATACCGCCGCAAAAGTGCGCTATATGTTCGGCGGTCAAACCAACGTGCCTGTAGTGTTTCGTATGCCGGCCGGAGGCGGCGCACAGCGCGGCGCTCAACATTCACAAATGCTTGAAACAATGTATGCCCACGTGCCGGGCTTAAAGGTGGTTATGCCGGCGACACCATATGACGCAAAAGGCATGCTGAAATCGGCTATCCGTGATGAAGACCCCGTGCTGCTGATTGAACATGAGCTGCTGTACGGTGTGCGCGGCGAAGTCCCCGATATCGGCGAAGAATATACTGTGCCTTTGAACCGCGGAGATATTAAACGCGAAGGAACTGATGTTACATTGGTTACGTTTTCGCGCGCAGTCCATTTATGCCTGCAAGCGGCAGAAGAACTTGCCCACGAAGGCATTTCCGCAGAAGTAGTCGATCTTCGCTGCATTCGCCCGATTGATTTAGATTTGGTTTTAGACTCTGTGAAAAAGACCAATCGCGCGGTAGTTGTAGAGGAAGGCTGGAAATATTACGGCGCCGGCCAAGGAATCGCCGCAATGATTTATGAATATGGCTTTGACGATCTCGATGCGCCAATCGGCCATGTAACCGGCGTAGACGCGCCGGCGCCCTACGCCAAAAATCTGGAAAAAGCTGCTTTCCCCACACACACAGATATTGTGGCGGCGGTAAAAAAAATTACACCGGTTCGCTCGGGCCGCTAAAGGGAGTTTGTTGATGGAAACTGTTGTTATGCCCAAAATGAGCGATATGATGACTGAGGGCAAAATTTTATCTTGGTATAAAAAACCCGGCGACATCGTAAAAAAAGGTGAAGCGCTGGCCGAGGTGGAAACAGAAAAGGTTAATATCGAAATTGAGTCGTATGTTTCCGGCGTTTTGCTGGAAATAGTTATTCCCGCCGGCAATATGGCGCCTGTCGGCGAAGCAATAGCCTATGTCGGTGAGCCAAGTGAGAAAAAAGTGGTTCCCGCCGCGAAAACCGCTAAGCAAGAAGCGGTTGCCGCCGCATATATGGCTTCAACTGCAGCTTCCTCTTCCTCCGGCAATTCCGCAAAACCGGCCGCGCCGGAATCTCTCATCCCTGCCGAGGAGCCAGCCGGAGCCGCGCGCATTAAAGCCAGCCCGCTGGCCCGCCGACTTGCGGAAGAATATCACATTAACCTTGCCGATTTGCGCGGAACCGGACCGGATGGCAGGATTATCCGCGGCGATGTGGAAGCGGCCTTTGCCGCGCAAAAATCCGGCGTGGCGCAATCTGCGCTGCAAGCAATTTCTGCCGCGGGGTTGATCGGCGAACAGGATGATATTTTGCCGCTTTCCAATATGCGCCGCGTTATCGCCCGCCGCCTGCAAGAAAGCTCCCAAACGGCGCCGCATTTCTACGTTACCGTGACTATGGAAGCAGGCAGGATGGCTGCGCTGCGCGCCAAACTGAACGCCGCGCTGGAGCAAAAGAAAGATTCTCTGCGCATTAGCGTAAATGATATCATTGTTGCCGCTGTGGCGCATAATCTTGCGCAACATCCCGAAGTGAACGCCTATTTTCTGGGAGATCGCATCGCGCGGAAACACGATGTTCACGTCGGTGTTGCCGTCGCTTTAGAGTCTGGTTTAATTGTGCCGGTAGTCCGCAACGCCGATAAACGCTCGCTGAGCAACTTAGCGCGCGAAATTCGCAGGCTGACAGACGCCGCGCGCAGCAATAAACTAAAGCCAGATGAATTTTCCGGAGGCACATTTACGGTCAGCAACTTGGGTATGCTGGATGTCGAAAGCTTTACAGCAATTATCAACCCGCCGGAATCGGCAATTTTAGCTGTCGGAGCCGTTACTGCCACACCGGTGGTTGAAAATGGCGCAATCGTCGCGCGTGATATAATGAAAATGACGCTTTCCAGCGACCATCGCGCAATTGACGGCGCGCAAGCGGCGTATTTTATGCGCGACCTGAAGCGATTGATTGAAACCCCCGATTTACTGCTGTTATAGGCGGTACACTTCATATTTGTTTATAAAATGGGCTGCAGAAAGCGCCAATCTGCAGCCTTTTTTGCGCTGCAAAAACGCTTGAAAGAAGACGATTATGCCGCGCTACAACACTGTTCTGTTCGATCTTGATGGAACGCTTACGTTTCCCCACACCGGCATTATTGCCTCTATTCACTATGGCTTGCGCAAAGCAGGAATTGCCGCGCCACCCGACACCACGCTGATGTCTTTTATCGGACCGTCACTCATAGAATCATTTCAAGAACATCTTGGCGTATCATTAGAGCGCGCGCAAACAGTTTTACAATATTATCGGGAATATTTTGCGGAAAAGGGTCATAAACAGGTCCAAGATCTATTGCATATTGACTATTTTTCATAGTAAAATATGGTCATGAAATTAAGTCAATATGCAAAACAAGCCGGAGTGACCTATATAACGGCCTGGAGATGGTTTAAGGCGGGAGAATTAGATGCCTATCAATCAGCAACAGGCACGATTATCGTGCGGGACAAAGCCGATGAGAAACCGCTGACTGGTAGAGTAGCCCTGTATGCCCGAGTCTCATCGGCTGGACAAAACGAGGATCTCGAACGGCAATTGCATCGGCTCAAAGATTACGCCGCCGCCAAAGGATACCAGGTGGCCAAAGAAGTCGTTGAGATTGCATCAGGGCTGAATGATCATCGCCCGAAATTGGAGATGCTGCTTAAAGACCGTTCGACGGGAACCATCGTTGTCGAAAACAGGGATCGGCTGACGCGATTTGGGAGCCATTATAGTGAAACATTGTGAGAGGGACAGGGACGTACAGTCGAAATGTTCTTGCTGGGGGATACCGGAGATGAGCTGGTGGATGATTTTGTTGCCGTCATAACGAGTATGGCCGCCAAAATCTCTGGACGACGAAGCAATAGAAACAGGGTCAGGCAAATTCGCTCCTGCATCGAGCAGGTGATGAACGAGCCGGAAGAGCAGGAAGGGAATAACGGGTGGAAGTTCTGACGGGCTACAAAACAGAAC
>JAKAOI010000109.1:6782-7321 GCA_021812265.1 Chloroflexota bacterium
TCCTGAGAAGAGCTGGCTGGCAGAAGTCTCCAAATGCACCCCGCAACAGGCGCTCCGAGATCTCGACAAAGCCTATCACCGTTTCTTCACAAAGCTGTCGAAGTATCCCAGAAAGAAGAAAAAGGGAAAGAGTCCGGATTCTTTTTATCTGGAAGGAACGATCCATGTGGGAGACACATGGGTGCAGCTTCCGGTGTTGGGAAAAGTGGCGCTCTATGAAAAGAGCTATATTCCCACCGATACCGGAAAAGGCGCGCTTGTTCTGCGGGAACCGCCTACCTACAGCAAGAACGCCAACGGAAAAAAGAAAAACGCGGCGGAGCGCAAGAAAGAGCGGGAACACTGGCCCATCGGAACGAAGGAATTTGTCAGCGCCACCGTCTCTCGCCAGGGAGAGCACTGGTTTGTCTCAGTGCTGGTCCGGGAGCAAGTTGCTCCGATGGAACCGGCGACCGGAGATGTGGTAGGCATTGATCTGGGGATCAAAGAGATGGCGGTCTGCTCCAATGGATTCACCGCTCACAATCCGAAAGCCTTGC
>JAKAOI010000110.1 GCA_021812265.1 Chloroflexota bacterium
CCGATCTAGAAATAACGGTTTTGCGGCCTTGCGGATCGGTAGTGGTAGAAACTACTCCGGCAGGTTTATACAGCGCAGCGGTAATATGCTGTTTTTCGGTTTTAATAATTTTGCCGTCTAGTTTTACAACATCTTTATTGGGATAAATTTTGGTTCCGGGGGTTGTAGCTGTTACACCATTTACGCTTACCCGTTGTTCGGCAATAAATACTTCTGCCGCCCTGCGAGACGCAACACCGGCGCGCGCCAAAAACTTATTCAATCGCTCTTCTTGTTCGGAAGGTTGTTTTATTTTTTGAGATTTTTCCACAATTTTTTTCAAATTATCCACCAAACTGTATACGCATATGTTCAATTTTCAGGCAGCGATTCTTCACAACACCCAGCCCTGCCTGAATTGCCTTATCTTCTTCTTCAGGGTTGCTGATATCGAGTTGAAGCCAGATATTATCGGCTTTCACTCTGATTGCCTGATCAATAATTGGTCCGATATCCTCAGATTTACGAAAGATATCCACAATGTGGATATGTTCGGGGATATCTTCAAGTGACATAAGGACTTTTTGCCCTAAAGATTCTGTTTGGGCGTACATTGGGTTTACTAAATACACATGCAACCCTGCTTGAATAAGATATTGCGCCACATCGTTGCTGGCTCGTCCGGAGCGCGGCGAAAAACCAACCAGCGCAATAGCACCCGGCTGTTTGGCTAATTGGTGAATGAGGTCATCCGAATAATTCATTGCAAATTCCTTTATTGTTTTTGAGAAAAATGATCTTGAAATTGTTTGGGTCGCTGTTTGTTAAGCTGCTGCATTGGCCGTGCAGCAGGAATATACCCGGTGGTTTCACCTTTGCGCCGCGGCGGCGGTAACGGGAAAGCGGCGGCTTTGGCGGTAATCATTGCCAAAGCAACGATGATTGACGCTAAAAAGATGATGGAAAAAGTTATTTGCGCAGGGTAAGCAGAATAGAGTAATGTTCTGAATTGCGGCGCCGCGGCATAATAGCGCATAAGAAAAATTGTTTCCAAAAATGCGCCGATAAGTATGGCGGCAGGAAATCCTGCGGTTGCTCCAATAACAACTTTTAACTCGCGTCTTCGTCGTGGCATTCGTCCAGCAAGCCAGCCGGAAAAAAAACCGGCAATTGCAACGCTTAGCAGTACGCACAGCAGCGTGGTCATTGTTGTAGGCGTTAAGTTAAACGCATATTCACCGATAAATACAGCGAGCAGCGGAATTAGCCCAATACCTCCGCTTAATAAGCCAATTCCGGCGCGTTTTATAAACATATTAGAAGAACTCACAGTTAATCTATCTTTTAACCTACACTATATCATATTTTAGCGCCGGCAATTCTTTTATATAGACGATTAGATACAGGCGTTTGCCGAAATCGGCAAATAAGATTGTCAGGGAGCGCTTTAAACTCTGCAAAAGAAGTGAGCGCCCCCTTTTGAATTATTGCTTTATCGCACAACAGCGCCGTTACATGCAACGATTTTTTTATGGCAGATGCACACCGCCTGAGCCGACGATTTTTTTAGAAAATTCTGCCGGAGTTTCATCGCAATAAATATCACCGGATCCGGTTATCTGCGCGTTTAATAGGTTGTGCGCCAGCACATATGCGTCTCCCGAGCCGACAATTGAGACAATAGTGTCACCGCACTCTAAATCACCGGCGCGATAATCTCCCGAACCTCGAATGCGGATGTGCTGCTTTTGCGCTGAGCCGGAAAAACGGATATCGCCGGAGCCATGAATCATTGCGGCAAGATCGTTTGTGCGCAGATCTTGAATGCGGATATCTCCCGATGCAACAATTTGCACGGTGGTTGTGTCTGTGGATTCCAGCGACATAAATTTAATATCACCGGATCCGTGCACCGAAATTTCGGCAGTGTTTGTTTTGCAATGTTTCGCAGCGATATCGCCGGACCCGGATACAGCCGCCAGCAGTGATTGTGTTGTAATATTTTCCGTCGAAACATCGCCAGACCCTGTAATGGCTATTGAAAGACGATCGGTTGTAATATCTCCCAGCATAGCGTCGCCGGAGCCGCTGATTTTTAGTTCATGCAGTTCATTGGTTACAACATGAAAAATAATTCCCGGAGAATTAGAAAAGATGGAAACCATTTGGTTTATCGGCCGATCCATCCGCAAAATCAATCTGCGATCGATTATTTCCGTAATCACATTCGGCATAATATTTTCTTGCGCTTCAATAACTAATGATGTTTCGGTGCCTTGCTGAATTTCTAATACACCAAAGCAGCGCAGTTCTACCGCGTCAATATTACTGATGGCGCGTTGTTCGGTTATTAATGGGCCGTAATTTGTGTTTCCGCCGAAAATATCGGCAAGAAAATCGAGAAATGAGTGGGACATAACTGGGTTCCTTTCATAGATGAAATTGTGGCTTTAAGCCAATGTTGTTTCGGTAGTGGGAGTGATGTTTTCCTGCGTTGCAGTGTTTGGCGCAGGAAGGCGCAAACTAAAATATGTATATATGCCGGATACAATAAATAATATGCTCGAAATGGTGTATACCAAACTGATATTATTCAGTGAAATAACGCCAATTGAAACATGCGCGCCATAGAATACAACGCTGGCCAGAAAACCTGCCAATGATGATGCGGCAAGCCCTGCAACTGAAATAATCGGATTCATAATGGAAGTTGTTCTGCCGATAAAAGCTTTGTCAGTTACTTTCATCATCAAAACATTGGCTGCAACATCAAAAAATGTGATGAAAAATATGGTGAAAAAAATAAATATAATCACTAAATATTTAGACATACTGCCGGCAATGCATAGGGTAAGCGCTCCGCCGATGATCAGTGTCCAAACGAGTACATTTTTTTCACTGAATCTTTTACTGACAATAGGTGTTACAATTGCTCCGGCAATGCCGCCGATTCCGGCAGTGATAAGCATATATCCATAAAATTGCGGCGATGCGTGCAAATTATCTCGTGTAAAAAATACCAGCAGGGGATTGAGCATATCACTGCCTAAAGTGGCGATGCTTAAGATAATGAGCAACGACATTAAGATTGAGTTGCCGGTAAAATACTTTAAGCCGTTGCGAAATGACTGAGATATAGTTTCTGTCTGTGAGATATTTGTATGTTGATGCGGCGCAGTGTTTCGGATATACAAAATGAACAAAAATGAAAGCAAGAAAGAAGCAGCGTCTGCGCCAAACGCAAATTGCGGCCCTAAATTATACAGTAAAACTCCGATGGGAGGCCCGATAATCAGCGATGCTGCGTTTGACAACTGCAACAGACTATATGCTCCTTGCAACTGAGATTCTGGAATAATATCTTTCATCATTGATGTGCGCGATGGATAAAAAAACTGTCCGCACAAGCTTTCCAAGAACGAAGCGATACATAACCCGATGATTATAATGTATAGGTAACTGTTCGCAGTTCCAAAAAATGAAGTGGGAAGAGCGGCAAGAATAGCGAGAGCTAAAATAAGAACGGTTCTGGCAGAATCTGTCATCATCATGGTTTTGCGTTGATTCCAGCGATCGACAAATACACCTGCAAGCGGGCGGATAAATATGCGCGGAAGAATACCCATAATGGTAACGCCGCTGATAATGAGAGGTCCCCAAGATTGCCCTTTTGATAACGTGTAGGCTACCCATAGGCCAACACTGACAAACAAAATTGCGTCACCGATGAGCGAAATAACATCGCCTGCCAGCAAAAGAGTGAAACTGCGATTGATAAAAATAGTACTGCGTGGTTTGGTCTGCGTCTGCGCCATATAAAACCTCTTTATATTTTTAAATTGATAATAATTAATATTTTATCAAATAAAATTAATAAAGTCAATAATATTTATATGTCTATGAAAAAAAAGGATATTTTGTGAAATAAGTTACATCTCAAAGAAGAAATAACCATTTTGGCGCAGCAATTTGACAGATAAGTACTCATTTGGTATATCAAGAAGTAATAAAAAGAAGGCGGTTTTGTGCGGCGTTGCGCAAGATAAAATAGCTTAAACGGTAATAGATATTTTTAAAACACACCATTATGCAGTATAATGTTCCTATAAGGATTGGTGTAATCATGGCAAATAAATCAGAGGCCGCTGTTCACCCTCAATGGATGTATCGAAAACAAGGAAATTCTTCGAAAATCCTCCATTTTCGCATTGTTGACCGAAAGCGAATGTTGATTATCAGTGATATTTTAGTGATATTGCTGGCAACATTTTCGGGTTTGCTTATTTGGTCTTATGTTGCGTTTGGCGTATTTTCACTGCGTTTTGTTGAAAATCGCTGGCATTGGTTTTTTTATCTTCCGATTCTTTGGCTGATCCTTTCTGCAATAAATGATTATTATGAATTACGCACGGCGGCGCATATCCGTTTAAGCGCAAAATCGCTAAGTTGGAGCGTTTTTGAATTATTGCTGGTGTATCAGTCGCTGTATTTCTTTATCCCAGAAAAAATGCTGCCCCGTTTATTTATATTGGTTTTTCTTGCGTTTGCCACTGTCGGATCCGGCGTTGGAAGGCTTGCGCGTATTGGCACGGCAAATTATACCGATACCCGCAGAAAAGTCATTATTGTTGGCGCCGGCCCTGCCGCCGCTTCAATATGGAAGGCGCTGCGCGAAGAAGCTGCTAAAGACTACGAAGTGGTTGGGTGTGTGATGAGCAGTGAAGATCCGATGTCTTTGCCGGTATATGCCGATATCCTTGGATTTGGCGCAGAGCTGCCTGAATTAGCAAGGAAACACGGCGCTTCGGAATTGATTATGGCGTATATTAACGAGATTCCGACCGATATTTTTCATGGATTGATTCAATGTTATCAACAAGGCATAATAATTGCTCCAATGCCTAATTTGTATGAAGATGTTACGGGAAGAGTTCCGATTGATCATGTTGGGGAAAACCTATGGTCACTTATTCTTCCTCTGGATACACATTCGATTCAAATTAAATTTAATCTATTTATAAAACGCATATTGGATATTATTCTGTCTATGATCGGGTTGGTACTTTTTGCGCCAATATTTCCAATTATTGCGCTTGCGGTTAAAATAGATTCGGCGGGGCCGGTGCTGTTTTTTCAGAAAAGAACCGGTCGCGGAAGCAAGCCGTTTACCGTTATAAAATTCCGCACTATGGTTGATAACGCCGAACGCAAAAGCGGCCCGCTTTGGGCTTCTACCGATGATCCGCGGGTAACGCGATTAGGCAAATTTTTACGCAAAAGCCGCATAGATGAGATTCCGCAGCTAATAAATGTGTTGCGCGGTGACATGAGTATAGTTGGCCCACGGCCAGAACGTCCGGAATTTGTAGAAATACTTTCCGGGCAAATTGCGTTTTACGAAGCGCGGCATGTGGTTAAGCCCGGGTTAACAGGCTGGGCACAGATACGCTTTCGCTATGGCAGCAGCGTCGACGATTCTATGATGAAGCTGCAGTATGATTTATACTATATTCGGCATCAATCACTTTTGCTGGATCTGCTTATCATGGCAAAAACTATAAAAATTATGCTCACATTCCAGGGACAGTAGCAAAATCATTGATTTGGAAAGAAAGACGCATCATGGCAAATATTACCAGCCAAACTGTTTATGATACTGAAAAAACTAAAAATAAAGCGATATATGAAATTAAACAGGTCTTAAAATATCGCTTTCTCATTCAGAATTTGGTCTCGCGTGATCTGAAAGTTCGATATAAAAGATCTGCCTTGGGCTTTATTTGGGTTATGTTGAATCCATTGCTTACCATGTTGATAACGGTGTATGTGTTCTCTCAGATTTTAAAGGTTAATATTGTAGATTTTCCCACATATGCGCTTTCCGGATTGCTGATGTTTAATTTGTTTGCCCAAGGAACTGTTGCGGCTATGTCTAACTTAACGGGAAACGGAACAATTTTAAGCCGTATCTACATACCTCCAAGCGTCTTTGTGTTTTCATCTATCGGCAGCGCGCTGGTAAATATGTTTTACGCTCTTGTTCCGCTGGTTATAATCACCATAGGCATTGACCATATATTTCCGAAAGTCGGGTGGGTGTTATCGGTTATTCCGATTGCAGAAATGACGGTATTTGCGGCAGGTATGGGATTGATTGTTTCCGCTTTGATGGTGTATTTTCGCGACACATTTGAAATTTATAATGTGCTGGTAGCTCTGTTGAATATGGCAACGCCGCTGTTTTATCCGTATAGTATTTTATCGCCGCAATTGAAGGCCATTGAATTATATAATCCGTTGTATTTACTCATTGATACGTTTCGTTCAATATTATTAAGAGGTGTATTGCCTGGGCATCGGGAGATCTTTTTGGATTTTGTTTTTTCATTCGGAACTTTTATTATTGGCTGGCTGATATTTACAAGAATGGAGAAAAATTTTGCGTACCAATTTTAATGACCAAGTTCAATATTCAAATAATAATAGCATGAATAATAACAACGTGAATACATCAATATTAGTGCAAAATGTTTCGGTGTGCTATCACATGCCCAGCGAACGCATTAATTCATTGAAAGAAGTCGCCATACGGCGCGTAACCGGCAGAAAAATATCATTTAGCGACTTTTATGCCTTGCGTGGGGTAAGTGTGCAAATAAAAGTTGGAGAAGCCGTTGCTCTTATTGGCAGAAATGGCGCCGGTAAAAGCACATTGCTGAAAATTATCTCGCAAGTGCAGTCTCCCACCAAAGGCCGTGTGGTGGTGCGCGGCAAAATTTCTCCCATGATTGAATTAGGCGCCGGATTTCATCCGGAACTGACCGGACGCGAAAATATCCTTTTAAACGGCGCTATGCTTGGATTTTCTGAAACACAAATGCTTAAAAAATTTGATCAAATTGTGGATTTTTCAGAGCTTGGCAATTTTATTGATTCCCCGATCCGCACCTATTCATCCGGTATGGTTGCGCGTTTGGGCTTTTCTATTGCCGCTTCGGTCGATCCTGAAATTTTAATTATCGATGAAGTTTTAGCTGTTGGTGATGAAAATTTTCAAACAAAATGTTTAAATAGAATGAGTGAATTTCGCGATAACGGGGTTACTGTGTTATTTGTAACCCATGGATTAGATAAAATTAAATTGCTGTGCCCCAGAACCATTTGGCTGAATGAAGGCCATTTGATGTATGACGGCCCAACAGAAAAGGCAATCGGCTATTTCCGCGACAGTATGATGTATGATGAAGACCTGGAAACAACAAGAATGCGGCAAATCG
>JAKAOI010000111.1 GCA_021812265.1 Chloroflexota bacterium
CTTGCCAATCTGCGCCGTTATGATGAATCTAACCAAATATACCAAAACATCATTACTTTAGATCCAACCGACTGCGCGACATGGACGAATATAGGGTATAATAACGCACAAATTGCTAAATATGACAACGCTTTAAAAGCTTATACACAAGCAGTCACCATTAACCCCAAATATGAATTAGCTTGGAATAATAAAATAGCGCTTTTACGCAGTATGGGACGAGAACGAGAAGCCAAACAAACCGAAAAATTGCGTGATGAAGCAATGAAATAGCCGCCCAGCATCACACAATTGGACTATAGACATTTTGCCCAAAATGCGATATCTTATGAAAAGTAATGATATCGCAGCAGTAATGGCGAATCTTTTGCTTATATATCTGCTCATGCGAAAGCATGGATAACGCTAAGCCTAAAGGCGGCGCACATAACAGGAATTGTGAAATATGTCGTATACGTCAGATAACAATGGGCAGGGCCAACATTCGCAATCGGAAGACACTTCGCAAAATCCCTATACGGCTTTGCGTTCGCTTAAAAATTCATCTATTCCCGGCGGCTCCCTTTCCGAGCCGCTGTTTCCGCGCATTCCGCGACAAATTGAGATAGAAGATTCCAGTAAAAAACCCCCGGAACAATCAGCGCCGCTGATTCGGCTGGTTACTAATATTGACGCCACCGAAACCAAATCGGCGCAAACAGTTATACATCCGGCTAAAACAGTACGCCGCAATTTTAGTCCGGGGCTGCGAATGAGTATATTCATCGCCATCATCACCATCATTGTGGCAGCCACAATCGGCGCGCAACAAATTTTTCGCACACCGATTTTTTCTATATCCGGAGCCGGCGGCACAGGAATCACCACAAAATCGGCGGGCAGCCAAAGCATATATACACCGGCGCCGCTGGATTTATCACATCCGCCGCCGCTGCTCTACGCCGAATCAGCTTTTTTGATGGATGAAACAAACGGCGCAACATTATTTGTAAAAAATCCCTACGAAGAAATGCCGATGGCCAGCACAACAAAACTTATGACAGCTATTGTTGCGTTAAACCACGCAGATCCGTCGGCGCAAATTACCATTACCGCCGCCTCCGTAAATGAAGACGGAACCGGTATGGGAATAAAACCCGGCGAAGTATATACCTTGCATGATCTGCTTTATGGCATGCTGATGCCATCGGCAAATGACGCCGCCGAGGCGATTGCCATCGGTGTGGCCGGCAGTGAATCAAAATTTGTCGGATGGATGAACGCAACCGCCGCGGCAATGGGGCTTGACCACACACACTATATGAATCCTCATGGATTAGATCAATCGGGACACTATAGCTGCGCCCGCGATTTGGCGGTTTTGGCGCGCGCAGCGCTTAGTATTCCCTTAATACGACAAATAACCAGCACACTTACCTACACCATACCTGCCACCAAAACTCACGCCGCGCATTATTTAGAAAACGCCAATGAGGCAGAATGGTGGTATCCCGGCGCTGATGGCGGAAAACCCGGATGGACCGGCGGCGCACAGTTTGTTGATATTCTTTCCGCGGCGCGAGATGGGCATCAGCTCATAGCAGTATACATGCGCGGCCAGCACAACTGGGTAACAGATATACGCAGCCTGTTGAATTGGGGATTTAGCGACTTTACATGGGTAAGCCCGCAAATTACCGAAAAACAACATCCGGTTATTTATGATTCCGCGTATGGCTACTTTACGTGGGATACTTTGGATTATGTGGTAGAAGTAAATGGCGAACAATATTACCCAGGATCTGGCTATTTAGTTTCGGGGCCGTTTTTAGCGTATTTTACTAAAAATGGCGGAATATCCAAATTTGGGCTGCCGGAAGGATTAGTTAACTCTGCGACAAACGGAGCCGAAACCCAACAATTTCAAAACACGGTTATTACGTGCGCCATGCCTGCGGGAACTTGTCAGACATCTTGATAGAGACGCCTGCCTAAACAGCCACAAACCGCTATGAAACAATAGCTGCGACACCTTGTGAAAAATGTGCGATTTTGCGTAAAAAGATACTATTCCCACTGCTATTGACGGAATGAAGACGTTTATGACACACTTTTTTCATAGGGGGTCACAATAAACAACCGCGCTGATTATTTGTTATACTTTCATTATAGATATATTTTTCGCGGATACGCCTGCATTGCAAAATCACGAGAAATATATGATGTATTTCTCGGTCACTTTTCCAATCGGCGATCAGTTGCCCATATGTCCGGCAAACAGCAATGAGAGAGTCCCGCAGCAAAATTTGCGTCCCAAAGGCGCCGCTTCCCACGGCGCGCAGCCCAAAAAATGTAAGCAGCGCGCTGATAGACGCAAGGCCGATTGGAATGAACAATACCCTGCATAATATATTGGATGCGCACAAAAAGAATTATAATAAAATGAGGTTTTATCATGCCAGTAGTAACGAGTGTTATTAATCTTAAGGGAGGCGTGGGAAAAACAACATTAACCATTGCCTTGGCGCACTATTTAGCTGTAGAGCATGGACAGCGTGTTTTGGTTATCGATTTGGATCCTCAAACCAACGCCACCATATCACTCATCAATGAACGGCGCTGGAGGGAACGCGATCAGCGAGGGCAAACACTATATCAGCTGTTTAAAGATTGGTTAGATGGAACCCATGAATTTGATATCAATCAGGCCATAGTTCCGCGAACGTCTAACGTAATGGGCGGCATACCCGGGCTGGATTTGCTTTCTTCCAGCATTCGCCTGCACAAACTGCAAGATAAAATTACCAAAGCGTCTGACTTAGATGAATTTCGCGATGGCTCTGTATATATTTTGCGCCAAGCAATAGAAACAGCAATGCAGCAATACGATCACATCCTTATCGATTGCCCGCCGAACTTAGGCATTGTCACATTAAACGGCATAGCGCTGAGCAAATATTTTCTTATCCCGGTTGTGCCGGATATTTTATCTACCTTGGGTGTGCCACTGGTGCTAGATCGCATGGCAGATTTTGCGCTGCGCGCGCGGCACGAAATTTATGGCTTAGGAATTGTTGTTTCACGCTATCGAAGTCAAAGCCGGCTGCACAAGCAAACAGTGCAAGATATGCGCCGCGATGTTATACCGGGCATTCACCCGCCTATTTTTGAAACAATTATAACGGAAGCGGCAGAAGTAGCCGAAGCGGCAGATATAGACACCGATGTCGCCAATTTGCGGCAAAAATTTGGCGGCGCCGGCCCACACCGGCAATTCAGCGCGTTGGCGCGAGAATATTTGCACCAAGTTTCCATGTGAAGGATCGTAAGTACTACTCATGTCCGATACAATACAAACAGCATACATTAATACCAAATTAGTGTCTCGCATGCTGCAAGGCTTAGCTATGGATATAGAGCATAACCAAGAGCTTGCGGCGCAAATTGTCGCCGCATTTTCACAAATCGGCATTTTTACGGATATGAGCGATGAATTAAATAATCACACTGAATACGACGCAGAGTCCGGTGACAGGCTGAATCGGCTTATTGCGCTGCAAGCGGCGCGCACGGATGCGACCGAACTGTATCGTATTGGCGGCGAGGAAAGCTTACGCGCAAGGCTGGCGCAATTTGACGCGGCGACTCTCAGAAAAATTATAAAACTGCAAGAGATGGACCCCGATAAAAAGACTGCGCGACTGCGCAGCATAAAAAAATTAATTGATTTTATCGTTGCTTTTGCCGCAGAAAAAATCGCGCGGGAGCGTGAAGCAGTGCGCTATGCGAATTGGCTGCTTTAATAGCGAAAGAAGCCCGGCGGAATTGGCAGCGAAACGGTTTTCGTTTCTGCGACTGTCCTTAAGCCCTGTATATTTTGCCATATATACGGTTCAGGCGGTTCTGCGGGGCAGCGCAGAAAGTATCTCGTATATTGCGGCGCAAACAGGGCAAATTGTCACCGGGCTAAGTTACTTCTTTTATCGTACACCAAGAATACCTATTCCGCCAGAGAAATTTATGGATATTTTTTATGTATAGACATAAATACTGATCACATAGCCAATTATACCTATACAATAGTAACATTAACATAAAATAAAATTGAAATAATTTTGATTTGCTTGGTTATATAGCATATTTATCAACAAATTTTATATGATTTAAAACTAAAGCCATGTTTTTGTTATGGGTTATAGTACTTATGGTTTGTATCACAGCCTATTTTTAATATAGTTTCGTTCCGCATCCTTTTCAAGAAGAAAACAAAAAATTTGCATTGATAGCAGCTCAATAGACCCAATTTTTTTCTGTATATCCCCATTTTCGCAAACTATTTGAAACTGATCTTTTACTTGTGATATACTTCAACACGGAGAGATGTCCGAGCGGTTTAAGGAGCTGCCCTCGAAATGCAGTGTACTTCAAAAGGGTACCGTGGGTTCGAATCCCACTCTCTCCGCCAATATTATCAAATATTGTAAGAAACGCCGCGAAAGCAGCGCCATTGATCTGGAGGAGTCCCATAGTGGCCTAGTGGGCACGACTGGAAATCGTGTGCGTCGGAGACGGCGCCGTGGGTTCGAATCCCACCTCCTCCGCCAAAAGCAGCGCAATAGATAAAATTACGCTGCTCTTTTTTTTGAGTTGAAACATCGGTTTCTGCCCCAAATATGGTAAAAATACTCAGAAAACAAAAAGCAGAACATATTATTTTGTGATATAATCTGCTAATATATTTTATTTATGCGCATAAAGGAGACTGGCAGAAACTTTGGAAATTACGTATTTAGGCCACGCAGGCTTCCGAATCCGCAGCAAAGACGGCGTCGTTATCATCGATCCCGCGCCGCAGCCTTATGGTGTTGCGCTGAAAGGTGTCTCTGCGGATATCGTCTGTGTTACCCATTCACACACCGATCACTCGTTTATCGACCCCATCGGCGGAGACCCCAAAATTATTCGCGGCCCCGGTGAATATGAAATTGGCAATATGCTTATTACCGGTGTACGCACCTTCCACGACACCAACCGCGGCGCAGAACGCGGCCCAAATACCGTTTATGTTATTCATACCGAAGATATTTCTTTATGCCATTTAGGGGATTTGGGGCACGATTTAGACGCTAAACAAATTGATCAAATTGGCGATATAGATGTGCTGATGCTGCCCGTAGGCGGCCATTATACCATTAACGCTAAAACCGCGGTAGATATTGTCAGCGAACTCGATCCGCGCGTTATCATTCCCATGCACTACGCCACACCTGCCCTAACAGAAAAGGGCATTACTCTCGATTCAGCAGATGTATTCTGTAAAGCGCTGGGAACGCCGCTTCCGGATCCGCTTCCCAAATTATCGTTAACTCGAACATCAATGCCTGCAGAATCGCAGGTGGTCATCTTCAATCCGAAGGGCTAGGGCACAAGTCGCCTTAGCCCTTATCTCTTTTCAGAGATGAAAGGCTAGCATATTTATGGCAAAGTTTATTTTTGTAACCGGTGGGGTTGTTTCATCGGTTGGTAAAGGTATTACGGTTGCTTCGGTCGGCCGGCTGTTGAAAAGCAGAAATATTTCGGTTTCTATTATGAAACTCGATCCATATATCAACGTCGATCCCGGCACCATGTCTCCATACCAGCACGGTGAAGTATTCGTAACCGAAGACGGCGCCGAAACCGATTTAGACTTGGGTCACTACGAACGGTTTACCGATGAACCGGCTAACCGATTTTCCAACTGCACAACCGGCCAAGTATACGCCAATGTCATCGGCAAGGAACGCCACGGAACCTATTTAGGCGGCACCATTCAGGTTGTTCCGCACATTACAAATGAAATTAAAGAACGCATTCGCGTCCATGCCGCGCAAAGCAGCGCCGATGTCATCATCTGTGAAGTTGGCGGCACCGTCGGTGATATTGAAGGTGAGCCGTTTTTAGAAGCTATTCGGCAAATGAAGCGCGACCTGGGCCAAGAAAATGTTTTATATATTCATCTCACTTGGCTGCCCTATATCGCCGCCACCCACGAACTGAAAACCAAACCAACACAGCACAGCATGATGGAGCTGCGCCGGGTCGGCATTCAGCCCGATATTATTTTATGCAGAGCGGATCAACCGGTAAGCCAAGAGCTATGCAGCAAAATCGCGCTATTTGCCAATATAGATGAAAGAGCCGTCATTCCTTTAGTTACGGCCGATTCTATCTATCAGGTCCCGCTACTGCTTGAAGAAGCCGGGCTGGGCGCTTACCTTGTTGAAAAATTTGCTTTACCGCCAACAGAGCCGAACCTTGCAGGCTGGCGCGACTTAGTTAACGTTATTTTTCAGGAAAAACCCAGCGTGCGTATTGCTTTGGTAGGAAAATATGTTGCGCTGCACGACGCATATCTTTCCGTTGCAGAATCGCTGCATCACGCGGCATGGTCGCAGCAACTGGATATTGATATTGATTGGGTTCATTCCGAAGATCTGGAAAACCATCCGGAAGAATCGCTGGCAAGGCTTGCCGCAGCCGACGGCATTTTGGTTCCCGGCGGATTTGGCCCGCGCGGCATCGAAGGAAAAATTCTGGCGGCAAAACACGCGCGTGAACAAAAAATTCCCTATTTAGGGCTGTGCCTCGGCATGCAAATAGCCGTCATAGAATTTGCGCGCCATGTGCTGCGTCTTCCCAAAGCTAATTCATCGGAATTTGATATTGAATCTCCCGATCCGGTCATCAACCTGATGGAAGATCAACGATCGGTCGCCAATAAGGGCGGCACTATGCGGTTAGGCAATTGGGTTTGCTGTCTTACACCGGAAACAAAGGCCGCCAAAGCATATAGCAAAGAAATTGTGCTGGAACGCCATCGTCACCGATACGAATTCAATAACAGCTATCGCCGCGCATTTGAACGCGCAGGCATGCTCGTCAGCGGTAAATCAGCGGATAACACGCTGGTTGAAATCGTTGAATTGAAAGATCATCCTTGGTTTGTTGGAACTCAATTTCATCCGGAATTTAAAAGCCGCCCGCTGGAGCCGCATCCGCTGTTCCACGACTTTGTCACTGCAGCGCGACAGCGCGCCACGCAGCGTGTCAACAACTTGGCGGAAAAAAACGGCAATGAAACAATTCTTTCGGCTTCCGAATAACCAATAAAGCTCTATAATTTTGGAGGGCGGCCATCAAGGCCGCCTTTTTGTGTATTTGAAATATCCGGCAACACAAAGGGCGCGCCACAAAATAACATTGCCAGAT
>JAKAOI010000112.1 GCA_021812265.1 Chloroflexota bacterium
CTGCAACAGAGGGAGGTCTGGACATCCCCAGAACCCCGTACAAGGGATATTGCCCCTTGTATATCCCCGATGTTCCATGCTGAAGCGAAAGTCCTGATTGCTTATTTTCTTGGCGTCGCTTATCGCCGAATATGCAGCGTAACAGTAATGACGCTAACCAAGGTAAGGATAAAACCTGCCGCCAGAACACCATAAATCCACCACGCAAATTGCTGCTGATTCGGTTTGCTGATTGACGGGGCAGCAACAGCTGTGGGTGATTGTACCGGTAAAGTGGTAACACCGGTAGGTTTTTTCGGGGATGGTGTTTTTGCTGTTGGGGTTATTGCGCTGCTTGCCGAGCAATTTTCTGTTCCGCAAGCGTTCCTTACTACTGCAATCGCGCCGGTATAAGATCCGTTAGGGAAGTTGATATAGGAATATGCGCCAAATAGCAGCAATGTCAACCCTAATACTGCCGCAGCAGCAGAAAATATCTGCCAAGGTGATGATCGCGCCGGTTTGCGGGCAAGCATTCTTTTATCCAGCGTAAAATTTCTGGGAACAGATATTACCTTGGCGCGGCGCAATAAATCTGTTGTCATTTTTAGCTGTGTCAATTGATAAGAACAGCGATCGCAGGTTTGTAAATGCTTCCGCGCCATGGCGTATTCTTGATTATTTAAAGCTCGATCCAGATAAGCCGAGAGGTCTTCATTGCGTAAATGATTATTTGTTTGATTCATGATGGCCCCTTTTTTTATCAGTAGAATACGGCGAACGCGGCTGATCTTCATTGCGTTTATCTATTTCAAGACGCTTTTTCGGTGTTTTAAGTTCCCCATGTTCACGCAAAAATATCTGCAGCCGCTCTCTTCCGCGCGCGATGCGTGACTTTACGGTCCCTGTTGGTGTGTTCATAATCGCGCCGATTTCTTCGTAGCTATATCCTTCTACATCACACAAAATAACTGCGATGCGCAGATCGTGTGGTAATGTCATTAAACCTGTTTGTATTACTGTAAGCAATTCATTGCGTTCAACAAAAGATTCGGGATCCCAAGTGGATGTATCGTCTTGCAGCGTATTTTGCAGCGAATAGCCGGAATCTGGTTCTGATATATCAAGTGAAACGGCGGTTCTTTTTTTTATGGAGCGCAAATAATCTAAACATCGATTGGTTACAATGCGTAAAAGCCATATTCGGAAGGAGTCACCCCGAAGTGTGGCTAACGACATATATGCGGCTAAAAAAGCTTCTTGGGTTACATCTTCGGCAGATTGCCAGTTGCCTAGCATACGCACTGCTACACTGAAGGCTTGCCGCTGATATAAAAGAACCAAACCATTAAAAGCGTTGGCGTCTCCATTTCGCGCTTTTGCGAGCAGAGGCGCGGCAGCGGCGTCAATATTTTGCTGGTCATCTGGGGGTATGGCCATTGAAATGTGTCTTTCTTTTGTTGAAATATCTGAAGAACAAACTCAGAAAAAATTTATTGCGCAGGTATAATGAGATAGGCGTTAGGTAACCGTTTCATCATATAGTATGACATATTTTAGGCAGGAACAGGACAGAAGGATAAAACAATATGTTCGCGTATAGTGTAGATAGGCACAAAGCAGCTTGCTAAAAAGTCATTCAGCATAGGAATTCAAGAGATTTTTTATCACCGCATTGGCATACATTATGCTATAAGATATCGGATTAAAAGCAACTCATGGAGTGAAGGCGAAGGCATTATGAAAAATATACGAGAAATGCATCCACGAATATCACAAAAAGCAATGGAACAGTTGGCAGATAGATTAACTCCGCTGCAAAAAGACATTATGACGCTGGCAGCCGCGCCAATTATTTTTGGCTGGCAAGATAGATGGTATCCTGCCAGCGCACGATTAAACGCTATGGCTGATGGATTGATTCGCCGCGGGTTGTTATATAAAACAGGCGCCGGAATACAATCATTTGAAGTAACTCATATTGGATTTCAGGTTGCAAAGCTATTAATTGATCGCGAAGAAAATATGTTTTGTGAACCTGCTTTCGGTGATCCATTTGAATCGAAAAGACCTAAAAAATAAAACATGCCGAAGAAAAGAAATTATCCGCAAAAGGAATTTTGCATATATCATAACGCTTTTATCGCGCCAGAGATATGGTCTTCAATGGAGAAGCTATGTTTTTGGCGCGATAGTATAATCTGCTTCAATTTTTAGCAATGTTTCGCGAATATATTGGATGGTTCGCGGTATGTATCCTCTGCTTCTTAGAATAACACCTGTATATAACTCAATGGGGCGCGTTTCCGGAGAGAGAATATGCAGAAATTCCCTTAAATGTGTGGCTAACGCTAAACTGCGCTGCGAAACTATCGTTATCCCTGCATTTTGAGCTACCATACGCAATAGTGTTAAACTTTCTGCGCCTTCACAAAGAATATGCGGAGTAACGCGCGCCTCTTCAAAACGACGCATAATTTGCGATCTCATGGGGCCTTGATCGTTGGAAAGCATCAGTAAGTCTTCTGTGGCAAGTTCTTCCCAAGAAACAAATTTTTTCTTGGCCAGTGTATGGTTTTTATTAATAACGATGTAGGTTTTTTCCTGATATAAATCAAACGCCTTTAGATCTGCTTCATGAATATTTTCGGCCTTATCAGTCATACGCACAATACCAATATCTAATGTTCCTTCACGAACCATTTGAAAGATTTTTGTGGTGCTGCGTTCCCGCACTTTAACGGTTAAATGTGGATGTTCTGCTTTTATTATGCTGAGCAATTTGGGAATAAATATCAGTGTCGCAGAAGGGAAAGCGCCAATAGTAATCTGCCCTTCTAATTGCTCTGTTTTTTGATGAGATTCGGATAATGCGTCGCGCGCTATTTGCAGTAAATATGCGGTTTGTTTCTGAAGCGCAACTCCTTCATCAGTGAGGTGAAATCCATTTGTTGGGGTGTTTTGTTGAATTAAGACGCATTTCATTGCGCGTTCTAAGTTATGAATATAGGTGGTAAAACTGACGGTAGTTATATTCATAATGCGGGCAGCGCGCGCACGAATTTGTAATTGAGAAAGCAGCCAAAAAGCCTGCAATTCTTTTGAAAAGATTCCCGAATCAAAGCAATCTGAAAATAAATCTTCATCGTAATCCATAATTTTCTTGTATACACCGTTAATTTATTTTAAAAAGCATTGGCGCCAGAATTGAAAAAAAAGACCGCTCTGAAGAGGTGAATATATTCAATATATGTAATTATAGCATAGTTATGTTTGCTGTAAACGATAGGAAAAAATATTTTATGGTCATAAAATATTTTTTATGTTGAAGCTAATTTTGGGATGCGTCCTCACGCCAAATGCGATTCATTTCCACGCTGTTTTGTAAAACATGTTGTAAATTACCGGAAGCTTCTACAACACCGTCTTTTAGTATGATGATAAGATCGGCGCGCCGCAAAACTTCTTTGCGATGCGATACCACAATATACGTTAATTGCTGCAGTTCTTTTAGTCGTTCCCATAATATTTTTTCTGTGTGCGCATCTAATGCGCTGGAAAGATCATCACAAACAAGTAATTGCGGTTGCTGATACAGTGAACGCGCCGCCGCCGCGCGTTGTATTTGTCCGCCGGAAAGCCGCACGCCGTGCGCGCCGATTACTGTTTCAGCGTGATTTTCCATCTGCGCGATATCTTTTTCGAGAGCCGCCGAATATAGCGCTTTTTGAGCTTGATCGCTATTTGCGTCTTTTGTAAGCGTAATATTGTTGAAGAGCGTGTCGCTGAAAAGATTTGGAACTTGCGGTATATACGCAGAACGCGGCGGTGTAAGCATTGCGTCAGCGTTATCTAATTTTGCGCCATTCCAGAAAATTTCTCCGTTTTGAGGTGTCAGCACGCCTAAAATAGTCCGCAGAAGCGTAGTTTTCCCCGCGCCGATTTGTCCGGTTATAACAACAAATTGACCTTGCCGCGCTGTAAATGTAATATTATGTATTCCTATTTGTGTATCCGGATATTGATACGTGAGATTTTTAAGGGTTAATTCCTGTAATGTATCGAACTGATTTACGCCGCGCTGCTGAAAAATTTCGGCGGGATTCTCATTTTCCTGTAAATACAGTTTATGAACTGTGGTCAGTGTTGGTTCGGGAGCGTTTATCATAAGCTGCTGCAGCCGTGTAAACGAAACTGCGCTTTTTATCATTTTTACTTGCGCATTTCCGAAGAACGCTAACGCTATAGTCAGTCTGCTGAGTAACGATATATAAAAGGCAAAATCTCCGACAGAAAAATGTTTTGAAACAATAGCAGCAGCGCTGGCAAATAAAACGATACCTACCCCGATATTGTACATGTTTAAATTCAATGTTTTAAAAATTTCTGAAGTAAATAAATCGGTTACTGCAAATTTCCTGCGAATTTCATTCAGGCGAACAATTCTTTCGGTCATTTTTTGCTCTGATCCCGCCACTTTTATTGCTAATGATGCGCTGAATGTTTCACCAATTGCGTCGGCTACCGTTGCGGCTGCTTCACGATTGGCCTTGCGGAATTTTGCGAGTTTTCTGCCGGTGACCGCAGCTGTAATAATGATTGCCGCATATGGAAGTAACGTTAACACGGTAACAGTGACATTAATATATAGCATTATAGCTATGCTGACGCATAAAAATAGAGATATCCCCAAGCCATCGGTAAAAATATCAATAAGGTCGATTAGCTCATAGGTGTCATCCCGAAGTTTGCTGATTATCTCTCCGGCAGAATCTGGCGCTGATTGATTGCTATTTTCGTCAATAATCCAACTAAAAATATTTCTTCTCAGCAAGGTATAAATCCAATATTCAAAGGTGAGAAAACTGAATGTTCCTCCCATAAACGTTGTAACTCGCATAAAAACTATAGTAAGCAGCAGAATAATAGCTGTAGTTATGTTAAATTGCGCGGAGGCGTTTCGTGTCAGTCCATTAAAAAATATGCCCACAGCAAAGCTGATGCCTAGCGGTAAAATGTAATTTGCTATCCATAAAGAGCTGTTGATAAATACCAATACAGGATTTGTCCGGAAAATTTTTCCTAATACCTGAATAGCTAATTTCAAAACAACACCCCCGTTGAGTTTGCTTTTATTAAACCGGAATAATATGATTGCGGGTTATTTTCAAGGTTTTCCCGAGTATCATATTCAATGATCTTTCCATCTTCCAGCGCCAATATATAGTCTGCCTGCTGAATAGTCTTTAATCTGTGCGCTATGATAATTCCAGTTTTCTCTGCGCATAGCTGCTGAATGCACGTTGTCATCAACGATTCCGTTATTGGATCTAACCGTGATGATGGCTCATCCAGGATAATAATCTTTGGATGCTGCAGTAGAATGCGAATAAACGCCAAAAACTGTGATTCACCGGCAGAAAGCCCTTCGCCATGCGATTCCAGCATAGTGTCCAGCCCGTTAGGCAGCCGGTTTAGCCATGATTCTAAACGCATAGTTTGAATCAACGCAAGGATAGTGTCATCTGAAATAGTTGGATCAAAAAAGGTAATATTTTCACGGACTGTTGCATGAAAAAGCTGCACATCTTGGGGCGCAACCGCTATATGTGCCCGCAGCGCGCTTAACTCAATAGAGCGTATATCTTTTTCACCAATATAAATGGATCCTGTTTGGGGATCATAGATACGCGCCAGCAGCCGTGAAAAAGTTGTTTTTCCGCTGCCGGTTCGCCCTATTACGCCAACAGTTTTACCTGCCGGAATATGCAGGGTGATATCTTGTAATGCGGGCGTTTTCTCTTCATCATAAAAAAAAGTGACATGATTAAAGGTGATATCAGATTTTTGCTCGCTTAGACTATTTGCGCCGCCGATAATTTTAGCGGAAACCGCAAACAGTTCTGCTATTCGTTTTGCGCTGGATTGCGCGCTTTGCATTTTTTGAGTTTGCTGCGTAAGCTGCTCAATTGGGTTTTGCAGAATGCTGATATATTGATAAAATACAAACGCTGCTCCCAGTGAAATGTAGTTATGACGGTATAAGAAGTAACTGACGAGAAGAATAATCGCTGTCGTACTATAATATGATATGTAAGTAACCGCCCAGGTAATTGTTTTCATAAAATTACTGCGTCGGCCATTAACAAACAATTTTTTGGCTGAGAGAAAATATTTATAAAGAGCGTATTTTGCGCCGCCGTTAAACTTTATATCTTCTCTTCCCCGCAGCGCTTCTTCCATAAAGCCAAACAGCTCTGCGTCGGCCTGTCTTTCATGTACGCCGGCGTGAACAACAGCGGTATTGGTCAGGCGAATCAGCAGAACAGACCCAGCAAGGCAACTAAAAAAGATGAGGCCGGCCAATCCATTGAAGCATGTAACGACTATTGTTATTCCTATAGCCATAAGACTATAACCAATAATTCGCACAATAAACTCACCAAAAAAATCTGCTAAAACTGATAAATCGCCATCGATGCGTTCAATAAATTCACCGGGTGTTTTCCCGTTCAGCCACGATTGATCGCGTGTTAAGCAATGCAAGAGCAGTTCTTCCCGCAATACATTAGACGCTCGCCAGCCGATATCTTGGCTGAAGTAGGCGGCAGCCAGTGAAAGCACATACGCAATTCCGGCAAACAGCAAAAAATATGAGGCGTCGCCATATAACATGTTGCCATTGGTTCCGGAAACAGCGGAATTGATAAAATTTTGCGCAAAAATTGGGTTTATAATTTGAAATACTATTGACGCGATGATACACACCGACATAAGAGTAAAGCGCCATTTATATGTTAGTAAATATCGTAAAAGCAGAAATACACCGGTATAAGGCTGTTGCGGCTGCATATGTTTCTAACCCCGCAGTTTATTTGCTGGATGCGCATAGGGACAAAAAAAGGCTCTTTTGCTGAAAAAGAGCCTTAGTTATAATACAATAAATTTCAGTATGATATCAAATATTCCGTTTTCAGTGCGTCGTTTGAGCGGAATATACGTTTCATTTAAAGCTGGAAACTTTTTTGGATAATCTGCCGAAATTCATGAATAAGTTCCTGGTTCCATTCGTTGCCATGCAAGGCTCGCGCTTGCGCTAATGCGGCGCTGACAGCTTTTTTACCGTTTTCACTCATTTTATCAAACTCAAACGCGCTGGTTCCGTCCGGAGCAAAAGAAGGATCTGACTGCAGCGCAGCCGCTGCCGCTTCCAAGATCGGA
>JAKAOI010000113.1 GCA_021812265.1 Chloroflexota bacterium
AGAAATAATAGAATACAATTGAAGTGGAAGGAGAGAAGTATGGAGAGAATCGAAAAAGGGGGTCTCGGGGGAACGATGTTCCCCCGAGCAAAAAAATCGGGTGATTTATACAAGAATGTGCAGTGCGAGCATAGGCGTGGCGCATAATTGAGGAACGAATCCCACACATTGAAATGTGTGGCTAGTTTTTGCTGGCGGAAATGGTGTCATTGCTCTCCATGTTCTGTCAGGTCCAGGTGTTTTGGGATATTGTCGCAATGATGGTGTTGTCGTTGATAGGTTTGTATCTAGCCGCATGTTTCAACATATGGTTGTCGTTGATAGGTTTGTATTTAGCCGCATGTTTTATAACGAGGGCCACACATGGAAATGTGTGGCTAGTTTTTGCTGGTGGCAATGGTGTCATTGCTCCCCATTTCCGCCAGGTCCAGGTGTTTTGGGATATTGTCGCAATGATTGTTTTGTCGTTCATATCTAGCCGCATGTTTTACCATGTGGTTTTCGTTGTGGTTTTCGTTGAAACGCATGGTTGGTTGGTTTATTCTGCATACCAATTCCTCGCTGAGGTTTTTGCTTGCCAAATATATTGATTGATCATTCAGACATCTTTGGTTTTGTTGATTGGGGACGCGGCGGCATAGCTGATATACACCAAGATTTAGCGCTGTGCGCGCGTAGTATAACCCGCAATTTAGGCGAACAATGGATTCCCTGTTTCAGCGCAGCGTATGGTATTGCGGAATTGGACGCAGAGAAAATCAAATAGTATCAAGTTTTAGATGAATTTTTTTGAGATATCGCGGCGCTGAATGCTTTGACGCAGTGTCAAAGGTCCCGAAAACACCCGCCGGATATTTTGATGGGCGTGTATTATGATAGTAAGTTCCCCCAAAAAAATGTGACTCATAGGGCAGACCCAAAACTCCTATTCACAAACCTATTTGGGAACCTATCGCGTTAGTACCGCGGTTCCTCGGATGAGCGCACTCTTGTTGCATGGAACGCTGCCGCAAGGTGTTATTGCAGGGACGCCCGATATTTTTTGATAGTTGCGCGCAATCAAAATCGCTTCGGTTCAGCTCATCTTTCCACTCACTTTTGAGGAGCTTTTTCATGGAACAGGAAACTCATCAAGAATCCAGCTCACCATTCTCCTTTCTTATCAGCGCTATTGAACGGATGCTGCAAGATCGAACACCGAAAAAAGTTCAGCAGCTTCATCTGCCGGTAGATATTGCGGATGAAGGAAGCGTTTACACCGCTCAAATTGATATTCCCGGCTATGCCCCGGAATCATTGGAGCTGTTGGCTAAAGGTGAAACCCTTACTATCAATATTACACAAAAGATCCAAACACAAGACACTAAAGTTTGGATTACGCGCGAAAGAAACGCTGCGCCGGCAACCCGCACGGTTGTGTTTCCGCGCAATGCCGCGCTTACCTTAGCAATTGCGCAATATGAACATGGTCTACTTACCATTACTATTCCCAAAAATGAAGAAACGCCGGTGCGCATTCCTATTTTCAGCGCTAAAACGCGCGTTGAAGCGGAACAAGGCTATGCTTCAAGCGAACGCACAGAAACGCAGCCGCTGACCACTGAATCGGCGAAAGAAACGTTTGCCGGCGCGCCGGAAGAATATAGCGTGGTGTTCTCCCATGAGCTGATAAGCCAAGACGATTTAAATCATCTTGCGCAGCAAATTGCCGCGGAACGCGCTCAGAAACAAGAGAGCGAAGCGGAACAAGCGCCGGCTGCTCCGCAGGAGCTGTTTCCGGAATTTGAACTGGAGGAGGGATATGCGTATATCGGCGAAACTGCCCCCGAAGAACATTCCGCCGAAGAAATTTCGATAATCATGGACGAAGAAGTCAGCTCGGCAGAATCTATTGCAGCAGAAGAAAACGCTGATGAGGCAATTTCTGCCGAAGCCGCCGCTATATCTAAAACATCTGAATTATCCGTTGCGCCGCTCGCAGCTCAGGATATTGACGCCGGGGCCACAGAATCACCGGAATCGCTCTCGCCGCCGATTGAAAATTCTGTCGCCGCGGAAACGAATACGGTGTTGGAAAATACCGAGGAAAACATCGGCGAAGAGCTTCCTTTGATATCTGATAACGCAATTACTCAACCAATGACACAGCAAACTGCCGAAGATATTCCGACGGACGCAGAGCTTACCCAGTCTGCCGCCATTGAAGAAGCGGAGCAGATATTGAGCAGCGCTCGCGCCACAACACACTTTGAATCCCCGGCGCCAAATGAAATGGATCCGGAATATGAAAAAGATTCAGAACGTGAGGCTGCCATGGAAAATGTATCAATGGCTGATGCGATTGCGCCGCGGGAAATCGCCGCCGCAGATGCCACAGATCACGCGGATGAATTTTTGCCGATTGAATCATTTCGTGAAGATATGCACAACAGCGCTGCTGTTGCCGAGGAAACACCGGCAGTAATCCCGGATGTGGTCATTACGGATGATGCGATTTGCAGCGGAGGGCCGGATGTTTTACCGTTTACCAAAACTGCAGGCAACAGTGACAGCGCCGCGCCGGAAATTTCTGACATAGATCGGTTAGATCAGTTAGATCAGGATGTAGAGCCAGAGAATTTACATGTGGAAGGGGGTGAGATGGTACAGAATTCTGCGGCAAACGCGGAAGTGAGCGCAAATGATTCGGCGGATCTGAAAAAAGCCAGTTAATCTAATGAAGCAATTTTTTGCGACGCCGTCTGCGGGATACCTCGCAGGCGGCGTTTCAGATATGTAAAACTTAAACTTTGCTGGGGCGCGCCGCCCCATGTAGAGCCTGTTGTGTATGCGTTTGCTTCGGATGTATTAGATCTGCTCATTGTTGTTTGTGTTCAAGGTATCTGGCGTTGTATTTGCAGAAACCGAAGCGGCGGCTTTTTCTTTTTCCAGCTGTTCCTGTCTGCGGCGCATAGTTCTCATGCCTACCTGCGGCGTAAACAGCGGTGTGGAATCTTTCGAGCGCGCCCGTGAAATAAACAGTTGCGCGCCATAAATAACCAGCGCCGCAAAAGAGATGCCGGTCAGCAATTCCGGTTGAGCAAACGGCCAGCGCTGTGTAACCCCCAAAACGCTCAGCAGTTCATTAAAGCCGGATAGCGCCAATTCAAAAATCCATAGCGTCAGCAGAATAATAAAACCGGTCAGGCTGGCAAACCGCAGCGTGTTTTGCGCAACATGCACGTTATACACCAGCAGCGCCGCCGCAGAAGTAATACACAGCACGGCGGCTGTGCCCCCGATAGCGGCAATGCCACCGTACAATAGCATGTGGGTAAAATCATTTGGCGCGCTGAACAGATCGCACGCCGAACTGTTTACCCGGCAGCTATTTGCGTGCATATAATATTCAATATATTTTGCGGCCACAGCTAACCCGGATGTGCCGATAAAAATCAGCGCGGGCCATGCCGCCGCGCGCAGCGCCAACGCTAAATTGCGGAAGAAGTTTAAGAACTGGCGGCTGATTGCGGCCAGCAGCACTTCAATAATTGTTTGTACAACACCTTTCGTGCCCTTGCCTGTGCTGTCCAAACTTGAAGCCGATGCGGCGGCTTCAATAGCAATGGTTTTGCGATTTACGGCGTTTAATTCACCTAAGCCGTTTACTACGGCTGTCAGCGCTAAAATCATCAACCCCAGCGGGAAATAAATAAATGTTTGATTGCGATCAACAATATTGCAGCTTAAATAGCAATGTTCCGCCGGGCCGGAATAGCCGATGGCTGAGCCGATTGCTTGCAAAGAACTGGGGGAAAACAGCAGCCATAACAGCGCAGTAAGCACACCGCCGGCAATAACGTCACCCGAAATCAATTCGGAAAGGCTGGGCATCAGAGTGAGTGAAGCATCTTTTACCACTTTTCTCTGAAAAATATCAATCTGTGGCGCAATAGGTTTGCCCTGATAGCGCCGAAACCATCGGCGGATGGTGTCGAACCAGAAAATAGCAATGATACCGTAATTGATTATTGCATATACAAGTCCGCTGCCAATAGGAATATTTAAACTGCGTAAAAACGATCCCAAAGCATTTGTAATGTTCAGCAGTTGGTCTCGATAAAAATACAGTAATATTACTAAGATAATCGATATGAATGATACAATCAATGTTTGCACACGCTGTCGTGTGAGCATCGAATCACGAAATATCGATGTTTGCAAAGCGATCATCAACGCGCACAACCAGAAAAAAATAGGCCACGGTTCATGAAAAACGCGCTCAATAAATGGCGCGTTCAGCAACGTTTGTCCTTGGGGAATATACCCCAAAAACCCTGAAAGAGCAAACGCCGCAACACCAACTAACCCAAACACCACTATCAACAGCGGAGGATATTGAATGAGAAAAGTTTGCTTTTGCTCATCATATAAATCTGTTATTGCGTATTTAGCGGCAGGCAATGTTTCACTCTTAGCGACTGATTTATCCATTTCTGTCTCCTTATAAAATATCCAAAGAATACCATATATCACTACGTATTATATCTCACTTCGGTTACAAGATAGCCAGTAAAGCCGCTGTGCCTTTAAGCCATGCGGATGTCATAGCTCTGCGGTGGCTTGAGCACATGCAGAGTGTCAAAAGAGGAAGCAAACATGCTTAGGGGGTACAGAGGGCTACAGGTCCCATGCCGAGGATTGTCTTGTTTCCTGTTTTTGTTTGGAAACGCAAATATGTTCAGCGGTTCAAGGGATAACATCCCTCCCGCCGGAACCGGGGTGTATTCAAATTCCCCCTGTTCCTAATTCCGGGTTTAGGTCTTATGTATCAGCGCCGGTGTGTGAAAAGCCACAATAATTTTGCGCAGTTGAATTAGGCAGACTTAACTATCTTCTTCATTTTCTTGCAGCGTTTTGCGCATATATAACTCCCTATGCCGTGTATGGAACCCTATGCGTTCATATAACTGAATGGCTGATGTATTTTGATCCCACACATGTAAATCTAAATATTTAATATGATAGTTCTGCGCCTCTGCTTCGATAAACTCCAATAAAGATTGCGCCACGCGCAGACCACGCCATTCGGGGTGTACAACAACCCGTTTAATATACCCCACATCAGATTCCACATCGGAAGGCGCCAGCAGCAATTCGGCTTTAGCAATAGCGCGAAACGGCAGCTGCGCCGCAACAGTGTCATTTAATTCAGCGAAAAATATGATGTTTCTTTCGTGAATAGACGGATCAACAGAACCAAAATATTTTTCTACTTCTCTATGCAATGCGCGATGCGGCGATGAGCTGAAGGTATCCAGCCAATTGACGCACGCGATATCTTCACTGGTGGCGATGCGAAAATGATAGATTCGTGAATTGGTAAAATGGGCGGCCGACATATATATGTTACCTGCTTTGTTTGGAAGGAAGCTTGAGTAATGAGACAAACGCCACCACTGTAGGAATCATGTAAAATAATCCGATGGCGACATGATCCGAAGATGGCCCGTTAAGAATTTGATAGATTCCAAATGCGCCAAGCCCAATTCCTAAAAAGAGCAGCATAAACATGCTTTGAATACTTTTTGACATAATATGGGATTCCTATTCACTTCGTACTAGTAAGTATTTATTCAAATTATAGCACTGTTGCCGGCTGCAAGCAAAATAGCCCGAAATATCGATACCGGATATTTTTTGCGCATATTGGCTAAAACCTTGCTTGAAACTATACAACACCTTGGAATTTACAAAAGATCCCGTAAAACACCATTCGCGGACGCGATAGACCCGCGTTGCCTTCAGCCGGAGTTCTGGCATATTGCAATTCTATTCGAAAATCGATATAATCCATAATGAAGTCTGGCGAAAAGAGGCATAAGCCGAAGCGCTATCTTCCTAATGGATGAGCTGACTTCATTGAAACAGTGTTTTTCCGTACCTATTTCTGTGGTCAGTTTTTTTATTGTTTATATAACGTTACGCGCAGCTTCGCCGATTAGGAATATTGTAAGTACATTCCAAAAATATATATCGCAGCCCATTTGAGCAGCCGGAAAAAAGGGAATTTACCTCATTTTCCGCATGTATTGCATGTAAAAGAATGTTTCGGCGCAACCGCGGTTATTCGCTGTATCATATGATGCGGCATTTACAAACACACATATTACGTACGGTCATTTACCGTGTATTTTTAGAAAGCAGGTTTGAACCATGTTCAAACAAAATCCACAGCATTTTAAAAAGAAAACAGATCAATCCGGTATAAAGCCAACCCACGCTATGAATAATCAAAATACCCCTCCGGGACCGCCGCAGCAGCGCCCAAATGGCGCGCCGCCCGACGGAACACAGCCGCCGCCGCGCAATATGGGAGGAAGCTGGGCGTTGCGTATAGCGGTTATAGCGGTTATAGCGCTGTTGGCGTATAACTTTTACCAATATTTCACAAATTCAAACGCGCCGGCAAACACATCGGTTTCATACAGCTTCTTTTTGCAGCAGCTAAGTAATAATAATGTTGATACCGCTGTTATTCAAAGCGGTACGGTAACCGGAACATTTAAGGTTCCTCAAACGTATCCGGCCGGATCTTCCACTAAAGTAACCAATTACCAAACGTATGAGGTCGGCGGGAATGATCCTACATTGGAGTCTCAGCTTGTCGACCACAATGTAAATTTCGATTCCAAACCGCCTGATCAAGGCAACCAATGGCTGATGATTATTGTGGAGTTTGTGCTTCCCACTGTGCTGATTATCGGCGTCTTTTTATTTTTTACGCGCCGCGCCGCGCAGTCACAGCAAAACATTTTCAATTTTGGCCGCAGCCGCGCTAAGTTGATTATGGAAGATCGGCCTTCCACAACATTTAATGATGTTGCCGGTGTAGATGAGGCTAAGGCAGATTTAGTGGAGATTGTGGAATTTTTAAAGAGTCCCCAGAAATTCCAACGTCTTGGCGGCAGAATTCCGCGCGGTGTTTTATTGGTCGGCCCTCCGGGAACCGGCAAAACATTACTCGCGCGCGCCGTGGCAGGCGAGGCGCAAGTGCCGTTTTTCTCCATGTCTGGCTCGGAATTCGTTGAAGTGCTGGTTGGTGTCGGCGCCAGCCGCGTGCGCGATTTATTTGATCAAGCCAAACGAGCTGCGCCCAGCATCATCTTTATTGATGAGATCGACGCTGTGGGAAGACAGCGCGGCACCAGCTTAAC
>JAKAOI010000114.1 GCA_021812265.1 Chloroflexota bacterium
ACATCTTTTCCGCAAAATGGACAAGGCGGCGTCGGCATGTTTAACACCGGCAATCCCGGACCGTTTCGGTTATTTACATTGCCGCTGGCAGATCAGATTGTTTGGCTGCTGCCATTTGCCATTGTTGGGCTTATCGCATTGTTTTCGCTGCGCAAATTTCACCCCATGGAAGATAGAGAACAACAATCAATGCTTTTGTGGGGAATTTGGTTTGTAACGATGTTTGTTTTTTTTAGCGTGGCAACGTTTTTTCACCAATATTATTTATCACAGTTCGCGCCGGCTATCAGCGCGCTGTTTGGTGTTTCTGCTCCGCTGATGTGGCGAGAATATCAAAACGGCGGCTGGCGCGCATGGCTTTTACCTGCTGCGTTGGCGTTAACCGGAGCAGAGCAAATCTATATTATTTTAATGGAACCGGCGCTTGGCTTATGGATTATCCCGTTTATTATCTTCGCTTGTTTGGGGGCGGCTGCAGTATTAATCATGCTGCTGTTGGCTCGCCTGCCATTTTTAGGCGACACTGGTTTAAAAATATTGGTGATTGCCGGGTTATTTGGCGCGATGCTGACACCAATAGTGTGGTCTGTTATTCCCGCCGCTGAGGCTATTTCTTATAATCTGCCCGCAGCCGGCCCTGCAAATTCTGAGATTGGCGGCGTTGTCTCGCAAGGTTTCGGAAGCAGCGCCGCATCGACAACCGGCGATCATGCGCTATACACGTATTTGACGCAACATCAAGGAAAAGCGCAATATATTGTTGCGGTTGAAGACGCGAATACCGCCGCGCCAATTATTATTGCTACGAATAAACCTGTTATGGCGCTCGGCGGCTTTACCGGACAAGACCCAATACTTACCGTATCACAATTAGCTGCGCTGGTAAAAAAAGGTGTAGTGTCTTACTTCTATTTTGGCTCCGGCTTTTCAAGACACATTCCCGGCAATACAGAAGGCTCCGCATCATCTTCGGGTAATACACCTGCGCAAAATTATGGGAATCCGCCTTTAGGTGGGTCGTTGGGAGAATATCCTGGTATTTCTCCTTTCGATTTTCCCGGAGGCTTTGCCGGCGGGCCGATGCGATCGCAAAACACTTCTGTATTGCAATGGGTTTCAGCAAATTGCAAATCGGTAACGGGGTATTCTCGGTTATATTACTGTTCTGCCGGTTAATATCTTACGCAATTTTGTTATTTGTGTTAGGCAAGGCTGATTGCGTGGAAAAATAATATCCAATTCCACCCATATGGCCGTCGTTTCTGATGCAATTTTGGTATATGGTATACTGGAGCAGGCAGCCATACAAAAATAAGCTTGTATGGCTGGCCACTTGGTACTACTCATTTATAAATTACCTGTATAAAGCCTAAACTATAATTTATAAACTAATAGTTATGAATACCCTTGGCATGCTTCCCAATAAGTATATTATTTTGGTTGGCGCGTTTTGCTGTATAAAGCCGATTGATGCGCGTATTCCGCTAGAAGTATGCTGAGGTTTGTTTTTTTAAAACCGGATTGAGGAGGTGTGTACGAGTAATGAAGCCAAAGTGCTGGTTATAGATGATGATCCTTATATTGTAGAAGTTGTTAGCACCGCACTAAGTCTTTTAGGGGATTTTAAAATATATACAGCAGAAAACGGCGCAGACGGTTTAGAGATAAGTGAAAACGTGCAGCCGGATGTTATTGTGATTGATGTTGGCATGCCATATATCGATGGATATCAAGTTGTCCGCGCCTTGCGGGGCGATCCTCAGACGGCGCAAACGCCAATTGTTATGCTTTCTGCAAGAACGGATGTTCGTGATAAGTTAATCGGTTTAATGTCTGGCGCAGATTTTTATTTAACAAAGCCTGTTGGTGCCTATGCGCTGGTGCAGGCGATACAAACTGCGCAAAATCTGAGTAAGAAAAATAGAGAATACCAAATTACAGTATTATCTGATTCAGATGTAAGCGAAGACGCCGCACAGATTGATCCGGCTGCGGTCAGTTCAATTTGTGATATTTCTGAACCATTGCAAAATAGTGTTGAACCAGTATCTGCCGACCTTGCAAATAAGGAAGATGTAGCTGATGAACATTGATTCTGTGCAAATGCGGTATAAACGAATATCGGAAGCGTTGCAAGAAAATAAACAACAAGCTGCGCTTCAGGCGTTGATTCCCGGATTGTTTGTTTTCATGCTTATACTTGTGATTGCCGCCAAATTTACCTCACCATTGGCCGCTGTGATTGAATCAGTCGTGGGAGGCGTTTTTATTTTTTTAGCGGGACTGTTTATTTTTCTGAAGAAAATTCGAGCAGCCACGTTGGCAGCGATCGTGTTTTCGTATGTTATTATTGGTTTATTTATTTTTTTAACCGGTATTACATCCGGCCATATCAACCTTTTAGGGTTGTTTATGATGAATTTACTGGTTTTGCCTATACTTGTAACGGGTATTTTGGCAGGGCCGGGCGAAATTATTATGGCGGGGCTGCTGAGCGGAAGCGGAACAATTATTACGTATTTTATCAGCGGATTTACCCCCGCGGCGCAAAGAGCGTTGGCCGCGCAGCACGGGCCAATTTTAATTATTTTGCCGATTGTTTTTCAATTTATTTTGGCGCTGATACTTATAGCCGGATCGTTTGGCAATGATCGATTGAAGCAAGAGGCGTTGGATTGGCGGGTATCTTATAAACGTGAAAAAGAACTGGACCAGATGCGCGAACAGTTTATAGCCAGTGTGAATCATGAATTGCGCAATCCGATTATGGCGGCGCAAAATTATTTTATTTTAGCAAAAGAACTTGGCGCACATGGTGATATAGCCAGACAGCAGAAAATGCTGGAGCGCGGCGCCGAAGTTTCCCAACGGTTATCGGAAATTGTGGAATCAATACTATCGGTGCGCAAATTAAAATCCGACCCAAGCGATCTTGATTTGGTTACAGTCGAACTGAAATCATTTATGGAGCCTATTGCGAGTGTTACAGAATTAACCGATGTGAACGGCAAGCATCCTATACAACTTGCAATTCCGCAAGATTTGGCAATAATCGGAGATGAGCAGCTATTAACGGAAGTTTTTTCAAATTTGTTGGTTAACGCAGTGAAATATTCACCTGATGGCGGAAAAATTACCGTTACGGGGCGTTTGGCAAATCCCGATGATTTGAAACGCGCTAAAGAGCTGTTTACACTTGCGCCGAAAGAGCAATATGCAGTTATTTGTGTAAGCGATTTAGGTTTGGGGATCCCTCCCGATAAAATTTCACTTATTTTTGAGCCATTTGTCAGGTTAGATCGCGATGATCAATCGAAGGTTAAGGGATCTGGATTAGGGCTGGCTATTGTAAAATCGCATGTTCAGGTTATGGGCGGCGCGATTTGGGTAAATAGCTCAGGTGTCAACGGCGCAGGCTCAGAATTTTTTGTTTTGTTGCGCAAGGCTAATGTATAGCAGACCGATCATGTGCGCGAGGGCTGGGGTGTACCTCAGATCTTCTCCCATTGAAACTGGTTAAGATATTTTTTTATTATGGAGGATCACTGACGTGGATGACCGATTTCAAGATACAATGGAAACCGGAGAATTGCCACCGATACGCGCCGCGCGTAGGCGCGATCCGCGTTTGATCCCGGCGCTTGCCGCATTTGGTGTTATCGGAATAGTTTTTCTTGTAATGGCGTTTTTAGCGGTAAACTCACTTATCAATGTGAACAACACGCCGCCGGTAGCTAAAGTTACGTCGCCGCCGACCTCAGTTATTCAAACTGCGATTCCTACGGCAACGAATACACCGCAATCGCAAATTATATATATTGGCGGCACTGCGCAGCCAACATATACACCACAGCCAACGTATACGCCGCAGCCAACATATACACCACAGCCAACGGCAACTCCGGTTGGCCAATTGCCTGCGCCGTGGACGAATATGGATATTGGATCCCCTACTATTTCCGGTTCTTCAACATACTCTAATGGTATATTCACATTAACCGCTTCGGGCAATGATATTTGGGGCACATCCGATCAATTTCAATATATGTATCAAAATTGGAGTGGTTTCGGGCATATCATTGCGGAGGTAAACACAATTTCAAAAACTGACTCATGGACAAAAGCCGGTATTATGATTCGCGCTTCTACTTCGTCTAGCGATGCATATGCCATGGTGATGGTTACGCCCAGCAATGGGATAAACTTTCAGTGGCGATCTAATTATGGAGCAAGCGCTGAATGGAATTGGTCCGAAATTAATGTTTCGGCGCCGGTATGGCTAGATCTTGAAATAAACGGATCGACGTATACCGGTTATTATTCTACCGATTCACAAACATGGCATAAAGTGTTTGCGGTAACATTTGATATCGGATCGAATCCTGTAGTTGGGCTGGCGCTGACATCGCATAACGCTAATGCGCTGGCGCAAGCAACTTTTAGTAATGTTTCCGTATATACGGGCGGCAACTGATATTTTGCGCAGAAAAATCTGCAAAGCCGCCGTCTCTTGCGGTCGTGCGGTGACAGCAGCTTGTGTCTGAACAAAAAAGCCTGCTATGGCGGCAGAAAACGCAAAACTATCTTTTTGCCGCCATTATTTTAGTCGGTAGGGTCTTGTTCATCAGGCATGAGGATAACCTGTTTTCCGTTATGTGTAACAACGCGCGGCATAATGACTGGCGGTGTTATATGTTTCATACTAAAAAAAACTGCGTCCATGGTGGGAAACTGCGCAAGCTGCCGCAATTGTTTTTCAGTGGCGTATACCAGTGGAAAATCGTTTCTTTCATAGCGTTCTAAAGCTTCTTGCGGCGAAATCCATATGCTGTCGGTAAGCTCAGCGTTATCGTGGGCCGCTGTTTGGTTATCCGGCGCAGCGGTAATAAAAAAGCAAGTATTAAATCGTTTAGGGAAAGCTTCTGGGGTAATCCAATGCGCAAAATAATAGAGTAAATCGGTGGTAAAAACCATCTCTTCAGCGGCGGATAAATCCAACATAGAGATAGCGCGTGTTTGTAATTGGCTGCGATGCTCTGTAAGCCGCGCGGCAAGCTCTTCAGTAATATATTCGGATGGCGGATCGCCAAATTTTGCCAGCAATATTCCTGCTTCTTCAAATAATTCACGGATTGCCGCCACACGCACACCATTGCCCAGCCCGGTTTCGTCATCAATAACGGCAGGATAGCAAACACCGGGGGTAACCTCGGCAATTTTATCGCTTTCGATGACTGCGCCGCCGGGAAAAACATATACTGCAGGGGCAAAGTCGCTTTGCGCGTTGCGAAGCGCCATGAGCACTTGGAATCCCTCATTTTGCGGATTTGGTTTGATAAGTATTATTGCCGCAGATAATCTGGGTTCTGCCGGTTGATCTGACGACATAGCGTATGTTCCTGATTTCTCTATCATATTTTGTTTAATTACACCATATCATCAGATGGAAAAAATTGCCAATAGCGCATAGCAGTTGATTTGCAACGTGTTTGTTTGTGTCGAAAAATAATTATGGAATATTGCGTTTGCCATATAATTCGTAGCGATTGCCGGAAATTTCTGAAATCGCATAATCATCGGCCAGCAATTTTAGCGTTTGCCATATCCATTTATTTTGATATTGCAGACGCCAGCGGCCATTATGAGCAACAACGCAAATATTCAACTGAT
Source organism: Chloroflexota bacterium (assembly GCA_021812265.1). Lineage (GTDB taxonomy): Bacteria > Chloroflexota > Ktedonobacteria > Ktedonobacterales > JACDGC01 > JAJYBV01. Next base: position 5,671 of record JAKAOI010000114.1, read on the forward strand.
ATTTTCTAATGATAGTTTGTATGGTTTGTGAATCAAGACTGCTGATAGTGTCTAACCTATTTTTCTTGGATATCGTGTATAATTTTGTTAACCTTCTGCTGTCTTTTTGGCAGCTATTAGCAAATTCATCAAACTGTTCGAATATATCAAGCTCTTTAATATTTTCCAGTGTTTGCTGCGCTATGCTGCGCGTGTGTATGCCATTACGAAATACATTCATATAAACACTGTGATCAAAAATAAGAATGTGATTCTCCCAAATCACCGTATGGATGACTTCGTCAAATTGCAGTATAGGTGACTGAAGCAGATCATATTCATCGTTCAGGAGGCGATATAGCGACAATTTTTTCTTCATAATATTTCGGGTTGAATATTTCTGCAAAAAATAAATCGGTTTTTGGTTTGGCGTGGCGCAGCAAAAAATGGCAAACTTTAGTTTACGAATAAAATCGGTGTCACTTGCCGTAAAAGCCTCGGGGTGGGGGGATTTTTGCAGATCTATTAGTATTTGCGCAACATCCGGCGCTTGTTCACATGTTTCATATTCAATTTCACCATCACTTCCGGCTTCGAAATCAAACTGTTGCAAGGGTACATTATTATTTTGAACTTGGGTCATTTTTTCGTGTTGAAAATCACTTATAAATGACCGAAACTGGCCGGCCAGTTTTCGGCTGAGCGGCACTTCAGCAAAAGATAATCCGTTATTGTTTTGCAAATCTGCCCCTAAATAGAGCGCTATATCACATTTTTGCAGATCAAAATCAGCAAAATTCTGAAAAATCGGCGCTAAAGTATCTGAATTATTCTTGTTTTGCAGGTCCGGATTCATACGGTAATTCCCTTCTATTGCGAAGATATATTCCGGCGCCAATGCTTACAAGTGAAATGGAGCGATTTTGATAGATCGGTGTACGTGAAAGAATCATTATATCTCCTTCAAGGTCAGTTATCTGGACTTTGTATAGTCGATACCCAATGAGGCTGAGGAACGGATTGATGGCCAACAACGATGAATGCGTATAAACAGCGCCAATTGTTATCAGCAATATCCCTACGGCGATAGCTTTTTCAATGCTGTCTATGGGAAAAGCCAGAAAAGGAAAAATATAAATTGCGATATATCCAATAATATCGGAATCTTGCTGCCGGCAGTTCGTTACTTGGTATATATGCGCGTTTTTATGAGCCGGAACCATAATGAGAAACGCAATAGTAACCAGTATACCGAAAACGCCAAGGCAAAGTGACAATATGGCCACCGGAAACAGCGACAGCCAATTTAAAACGGTAACGATGAAGAAAAAAGATGAATATGAGCTGAGAAATAAGGAAATACGCGCAAAGATCGTTGGCATACTATATATTTCCTCCTGCAACCTGCAATAGAAATATCGATATTTTGCGTGATACATCGGAAACTAT
>JAKAOI010000115.1 GCA_021812265.1 Chloroflexota bacterium
TTCCGATCTATCATTTCCCGGCAGACGCCCAATGGTGTATCGGGTTTGTATAAGCGGTATTCGCTGAAAACCTGTGCGGGTTTCAACCTCAAGTATATCGTGTGTCATATAAGTTGCCCGCCTTATTCTTAGTTTCTGATTAAATGCAGTTATCTAACCGAACGCCTAATTTTTGTTTCAGCTATTGACGGCGCTTTACCAGCAGCGCCGCCAAAATCAGCGCTTGCTATTCTGCTCGCCGGCTTCCCGCCGCGGCAATTTCTTGCAGCGTCTCCGGATTTTCGATAGCGGTAAGGTCGCCCAATTGCTGCCCTGTATAGCTTTGCCGAATAAGCCGGCGCAATATCTTTCCATTACGTGTGCGCGGAAGCTGGCTGATAAAGATCACCCGCTCCGGCTTTAACGCCGGCCCCAAGGCGCCTGCAACCGCCGCGCGAATTTCTTCGGCAAGCGCGTCACTTGGGCTATGATTAGGCCGCAATGTTACAAAAACAACCAGCGTTTCACCTTTTACCGCATGCGGCGCGCCGATTGCCGCTGCTTCTGCCACAGCAAAATGCGATACCGCCGCCGATTCTGCCTCTGCCGGGCCAAGACGTTTACCGGCTACCTTAATTGTGTCATCCGAGCGGCCTAAAATATACCAAAACCCATCGGCGTCTACCGCGGCAAAATCGCCGTGGGTCCACAACCCCGGAAATCGGCTCCAATACGTATCTTCATATCGGGCGTTATCATTCCAAAACCCGCGTGTCATACCGGGCCAAGGACCACGAATAACCAGTTCACCGACCGCGCCATGAACCGAAACACCGGTTTCATCCACCACATCTGCCGGAACACCCGGAATCGGACCAGAAAAAGAGCACGGTTTCAGCGGTAAAATAGTCGGACAGCCTACAATTCCGCCAGAAATCTCCGTTCCGCCGGAATAATTGATAATAGGTATACGGCTTTTGCCTGCGTGTTCAAACAGCCACTTCCAAGGATCAATATTCCACGGCTCACCGGTAGAGCCAAAAGCGCGTAAAGCGGAAAGATCGTGCTTTTCAACTATTTCATACCCATGAGACATCAACGAGCGGATTGCGGTAGGTGAAACACCCAGCATTGTTATTTTATGACGTTCCGCAAAACTCCACAACCGATCCGGCTGCGGATAATCCATAGCGCCGTCATAAATTACCAATGTTGCGCCAAGCATCAAAGTTCCGCAAATCGCCCACGGCCCCATCATCCAGCCAATATCGGTAATCCAGCTGAATACATCATCCGGCTGCACATCAAAAATATGCGCCATATCTTGCGCCGCTTTAATGGGAAAGCCATCATGCGTATGTACTGCGCCCTTGGGTTTTCCCGTCGTGCCCGATGTATAGATAATCATAAATGGTTCTTCAGCGTCGGTTTCCACTGCAGTAAACACATCGGATTGATGAGGTGTCAAATCATTCCATAGCACATCACGCGGCTGCTCTACAGGCAGCGTTCTTTGCGCGCGCTGTGCAATCAGCATATGTTGCACATCCGGCGTCAGCCGCAGCGCTTCTGCCGCTGTTTCATACATGGGAACCAGTTTGCCGCGCCGGAAAAATCCATCTGCGGTAACAAGAACTTTAGCGCCGGAATCACGCAGGCGGGTTGCCACAGCTTCGGGGCCATACCCCGAAAATATGGGAATATATATTGCGCCCAGTTTACCGCACGCCAGCACTGCCGCTACGGTCTCCGGAATCATCGGCAGAAAAACGCCGACACGGTCACCGCGAGCAACACCAAGGCTTTGCAAAGCGTTGGCGGTTTGATTTGTCAGTTGATTCAATTCAACATAAGAGTATGTTTTTACCGAAGCGTCTTCACCTTCCCAAATCAATGCGGTGTGATTTGCCAATTCGGGTTTGCCGGTTTCTTGCGCCTTGGCAATATGCTTATCTAAAGCATTATAAGCGTAATTCAGTTTTCCGTCTACAAACCAGCGCGCCCACGGTATACCCGCCCTAATATCCATCACTCGGGTATACGGTTTGCTCCAATAGAGTTCCAAATCTTGAGAAACCGCGTCCCAAAACCACGAGGGATCATCCGCCGCATGTTCGCATAACTTTTGATATGAACTGATGGCGTGTTTATTCATAAACCGCAATAAACGGCTGCGCTGCATATATGTTTCAGATGGGGTCCACATAACCTGCTCGTTTTGATTATCCCAAACAGACTGGATGTCCACTTTGACGGCTCCTATTCTTCATCTTAGTTAGTGATACGGAGACCCCTGCCTTTAGGCATGGGAAGGATGTATCACCCGTCGTTAGACGGTCCTCGCTTTCTTGGCAAAATGTTCTAGTTGTGATATGCTATACATTATGCATGAAACTAGCATACGCACAGTGTGCATAAAACTTGATATCAACGGACATGACGTGGTTTTGGCCACTACCATGAATGGTTTCAATGCTGCTGCATCGTGAATTGCTCGAACGTGTTGGAATGAAGGAATTACTCATACCAACACAGCCCATCACCGTGTGTATGGCGAAACTCGCTTGAACTTTGGCCTTTCTTCCCAATTGGCGATTTGTGCCCGTGCTAAGGCTATTGAGGCGATGAAGGCAGGGCAAAAACAACGCTATGAGCGGCATTCGTAGTCTTTCTCTCAACTGCGCCAGTACATTGCCTACAAAGCAGAGCAATCGGGTATATCGGTAAATCTTTGTGAATCCTGCATATACCTCGCAAACCTGCCATATGTGCGGACATTGTGAAAAAGCGAATCGTCGTACTCAATCTGATTTCTCCTGCCAGCGTTGTGTCTATCAATCCAATGCGGACTATAATGCCGCAAACGGTTGCAGTCAATCAACCGACGGTATCACCCCTGAGTCAGTATGTCATAAGGGTGAATACAAGCCCCTTACTTTCGCTATGGTGGTGTTGACTGAAAATCGCCGCACGGGCGCAGAATGCAAATGAAACATAACGTTCTGCGATTCCGGCGGCTGGCGGCCTAGCTAAAACGCGGCGCACACTCAACCCGGAGGCCAAGTCATTTTGCGGCCGCCCAAAATATGCACATGCAAGTGGCCAACAGTTTGGCCGCCATCGACGCCATGATTAATATTCAGCCGATAGCCGCTGGCGTCTAACCCTTGACTGCGGGCAAATTCCGCCGCAGCAAACATAACACTTGTCAGGATATCAGCGTCATTGGCAGAAAGCGCCGCAAATGATGGCACATGGCGTTTTGGTATAGCAAGGGCATGAACTGGGGCTTGCGGATTGATATCGGAAATAACAATCGCATGAGAATTTTCAAACAATGGTTTAACAGCTATTTCACCGGAAACCATTTTGCAAAAAATGCAAGTTGGATCGGTAAACTGTTCAGACATGGCATATCCTCCTGATTTCAAAAGCTCTGTTTGCGAAACATTGTTTCCATATCTTACATTTTACGCAAACAATACATTGCAACCACATCAACACAGCAAAATTTCTGCGCGCCGGTTCCTTAATAGTATGCCACAGTTCACAATCCTGTAGCGATAGGGCTATGTTTTCTGCGAACTATATGCAATAGTTCTTCAGGTGATGAGCCGAATTGCTGTAAAATATAGGTTCTTCCCTGAGAGGTAAACCGAATATAAGCGCCTAGGTTCGGCAAACGCGCCAAACGTTCCAAAATGCGGGCGTCGCCCCAAAGCGGGAAGCGAATGTCGTGCAGCGCCAAAACTATACGAGGCAAACTAAGCAGCACTGTTGCGCCAACAGCGCCAATAATGCGGGATGGCTGCGACAATATTGGTATATATGGTTCTATAGTTGCAGACGCCAAAATAAGATAGGTAGAACAGCCGGCCAAAAACGCCGGTAAAACTGCCTGAAGCGCCCTAAAAAACATATTTGGTTTGCGAATATAAATAGCCGAAACACCGTTAACACTCACTACCCATGCGGCTATACTGCGATTTTGCAGCGCAAAAAGCCCTGCGGTAATTATCTGCGAAACAGCAAACCAAATAATTGCCAGCCAAATAATAGCGGCAATGTGTATGCCTGCAATAACGCCTAAAGCCATATACTGCCTCCGGAACAAATTTTATCTATTCAGGTTATCCTTTTCCTGCCATTTATATAAGATTATTTTTCATATTCATCGATTCTGTTTGTGTTGAACAAAAACTATTTCTCTGCATGCATGGCTATAAGAAATTTGATACAGATACAGGACTTTCCCTCCGGCATGGAAAATCGGAGATGTACAAGGAGCCGGCGCCTATTGTACAGAGTTCTGAGTATCCCCAGAACTTTCTTCTCCCTGTTTCAGATACGAGAAACATGCGCTTCTCTTTCAAGTGAAAGCCTTAATATCAAAAAAAGTTTTGCTTGCAAAGCTGCGATAACAAAATACTGTGCGTTATAAAATATATTCTATAAAATCGCAAAAATGGTGAAAATATCGTACATCATCCGGCGATATCCAAACGACGGTATCGGCGCACACCACAACAATTGCGGCGGCTCCGAATGTTGCCCTTATGCCGCGAAATATGTAAAACTTATTTATAGATCGTACAATATTTTTATGAGAATGCCAAGATACAATGTATATATTTGAAGAAAATTTTAAAATTATCGAGGTGCAGATCATGAACGGCGGCAATAATCCTTCAAATGATCCGTCAAACGCAGCGCAATCAGCAAAAGCAAAATGGCTGCAGCAGCGATATCATGCTTCTTTGCAGAAATTACCCGAACGCAAAGCGCTTTTTTCAACCAGCTCCGGCGCGCAAATCGAGCCGTTATATAGCCCGGACCAAGTTGATACATCTTTAAGTTTTCCCGGTGAGTTTCCGTTTACACGCGGCGTTCAACCAACTATGTATCGTTCAAGATTGTGGACTATGCGCCAATACGCCGGCTTTTCAACGGCCGAAGAATCAAATCGGCGATACCATTATCTGCTGCAAAATGGCGTAACAGGACTTTCAGTTGCTTTCGATCTGCCAACACAAATGGGATATGACCCCGATGATCCTTTTGCGGAAGGTGAAGTAGGAAAAGTTGGTGTTTCCATTGCGTCTATTGAAGATATGGAGCGGCTGTTTGATGATATTCCGCTGGATAAAGTCAGCGCCTCGATGACAATAAACGCCACTGCAGCAATATTGCTGGCGATGTATATTGCAATAGCAGAAAAACGCGGAATCAGCCGATCTTTGCTTGCCGGCACTATTCAAAATGATATTTTAAAAGAATATATTGCGCGCGGAACATATATATTTCCGCCACGGCCATCTATGCGTGTTATCACCGATATTTTCCGATTTTGCGCAGAAAATACTCCACGCTGGAACACCATTTCTATATCTGGGTATCACATCCGCGAAGCGGGAGCCTCAGCAGCGCAAGAAGTTGGGTTTACGCTTGCAAACGGCATTGCCTATGTGCAAGCGGCAATACAGGCAGGGATGCATGTAGATGATTTTGCGCCGCAATTGTCCTTCTTCTTTAATGCGCATAATCAATTTTTTGAAGAAGCAGCTAAATTTCGAGCCGCGCGCAGAATTTGGGCGCGCATTATGAAAGAGCGTTTTGGCGCACAAAAGCCAGCTTCGCAGATGCTGCGATTCCACACACAAACTGCCGGTTCAACCTTAACCGCTCAGCAGCCCGATAACAACATAATCCGCACCGCGTATCAAGCAATGGCGGCTGTTCTGGGCGGCACACAATCGCTGCACACTAACTCCAAAGACGAAGCGCTGGCGCTGCCCACCGAAGAATCAGCGCTGCTGGCGCTGCGCACTCAGCAGATTTTAGCGTATGAAACCGGAGCAGCAGATACGATAGATCCCCTTGCAGGATCTTACTATGTAGAAGCGCTGACCGATGACATAGAGCAGCGCGCTTTGCGATATATTCAAACAATCGATGAGCTTGGCGGCAGTGTTCGCGCAATAGAGCTTGGGTATATTCAAGGTGAAATTGAAGAATCGGCGTATACGTACCAACAAGAAATCGAAGCAAAAAAAAGAATTATTGTTGGTGTAAACGAATTTGCCGGTGAAACTGCAAAACATACCGCTATTTTGCATGTAGACCCATCATTGGAGCAGGAACAGAGGCAAAGAATTGCAACCATTCGCGCCGAACGAGACGCTACTGCATATCAAACAGCAATGGAACACTTAAGCAGCGCTGCAGCAGGATCAGAAAACATCATGCCATTTATTATCGAGGCAGTAGTCGCAAAAGCAACACTAGGAGAAATAGCTAATACACTGCGGGCTATTTTTGGTGTTCACCAGGACGTTTTCCGCCGGTAACGCAAGCGCATAAAGCCAACTGTAAATTTTACAATTGATTGTTACACAATATAGGATAATTATCCATAATAGGTACACATTTTGCTTGACATATAACCCGAATGTGTGATATGGTCAAATTCAGTGGAAAAATTTTCCGCTTACCTATCTAACAGAATCTTACATGGAAGGTTTGTATTAACTATGGTGAGAATGCACACAGAGCAAAATCATCCGTTATATAATACAAAAACTGCAGAAAAAGAACGAAATTCTGATAGGGCGCTTCTAAATTTGCAGAAAAACATCAAAAATATTTACGCTCATAACAAAACAAACACCAACTCTTTTCTCCATGAAGAGCCTCAAAAATATATGACATATGCAAATGATCTTACAAACTTAGAAGTTATTGCTGATGAAATTGCCGATCAACTGCCTGAACACGGAAAATTTGACCGCGAATTAGCCAAACAATTTTTAACTATGGCAGGAAAATTACTCAACTGCAAATATATCTCTTTGGAAGTTCGTAATCTCGTCAGTGCGCCACAATACTTCACACAGTCAGAAGCCATTCAGTCAAAAAATATTGAAAAATTGGTTCAGCGCACAATAAAAAAAACGTTTGAGAGCCATGAAACTGAAACATGCCGCAACAACAAAGAACCGGCGATGGCAATCGGATCGTATATTGACTTAGATAATTCGCCCTATAAAATCTGCATTGTATATGTTTTTACAAGCTCCACGATACCCGATAGTTTCACATTGCGAAGTTTTATAGAAGAT
>JAKAOI010000116.1 GCA_021812265.1 Chloroflexota bacterium
ATTATGGATCTATTAAGCGATAAACCTACAAAAAAACTGGCTCGGGAATTCAAGATACAAATTCCAAACCTAATTAATGTTTCTATTGAGACTATTGAAGAAATTTTAATTAATACTAACGTTCTTCCGCAGTTTCAGCGAATCCCCAAAACTTTTAATGAAATATTTTCGCTTGTGAATCAAAAATTGGAGCATTTGAATAAAAGGCCAAAAATTAATAAAAGTGAGATTTTAAAGGTACTCTCTGATTTAGTTAAAATTGGTGCTATACAAAGAGGATTTAATATACGGTGTCCTAATTGTAAAGTGTTTTCTTGGTATGGTATAGGGAATCTTAACGAAGTATTGATCTGCCCAGGATGCTTGAGGTCTTTTGTTTTACCTATAGCAGATACTGATAATAGTCAACATGATCAAGATCGTTCATTTGAATATTCACTAAATCCATTATCAAATATGGCAGTTACACAAGGTGTATATCCTGTACTTCTTGCACTTTTGATTCTTGAAACTATCCATCAGGATATGGATCATATTGTTCCTGGCATGAATTTTGGATCACTTGAGAAGAAAGAACCAATAAGTGATTTCGATTTTATATATGTTCACAATGGCCAAATATTTGGCGGTGAGTGTAAATTAGGTAAGGTGTTAACTAAAAAAGACATAAAAACAATGCAAGCGGCATATAAGCTTGATTTTCGAGCATTTTTCTTTGTTTCTCAGTCAACTTTTGACTTAGATTCTCATCAGCTTATAGAAAAAGCAAAACAGGATATATTATCCCAAAAACAAAATGCCAGAGATTTTGATGTCTTAATTCTTGATGGCGGCATGCTTTTTGGAGAAAGTGCCCTGCCTTCTGAGATTTCTAAAATAAAATAGATATTCATCGAAAATAAGTATTGATTTTAGATTTTCTTAAGGTTTATTTTTGTCTTGGGTAGGTATCCAACCTCCTTTTTGTAGAATTAATATAGCAATATTTCGTAACTGCTCAGAGGGTATTGGCAAGAGCGCGATAATAGATCCATGAACCAAGGGCAAAGAATCCAAGAATTGGAACAAGAAAATTGAGCTTACCCCGAATAAGTAGGGAAGGAAAAGGGTCAAGGAAAGAAAGCTTGCAATGAGCTGATCCGTGATTTTTGCCGCTCCCCAAGATACTGGGGAGTGGATCTTTTTAGTTATTCGTGGTACAATTGTTCTGAAAGAAAGGCGCCATTTATGCTATTGAACAGTCAATTTGTGCGCAATATATCACTTGGCCGAAAACCAGCGGCTATGGTTTTATTCATAGGACTTTCGCTTGAAAGAGAAACGCATGGTTCTCGTATCTGAAACAGAGGGAGGTCTGGGGACGCCCCAGAACCCCGTACAAAGGGCCTTGCCCCTTGTATATCCCCGATGTTCCATGCTGAAGCGAAAGTCCTGATTAAAATCCTGATTAAGATATAGTATGAATAACGATTGAAAGCAGAGTAATTGATTTTAAGGAGCTAACGTACAACATGCCAGCAGATAAAGCAGCAAAAGATACAGGAACTGAAAAAGAACGCGCGTTAGATACTACCATGGGGCAAATTGAGAGACGCTATGGTAAAGGCGCAATTATGAGACTTGGCGATATTAAAATGATGGCCGAAAAAGGGGTAATACCCACAGGGTCGATCTCGTTGGATATTGCGCTGGGTGTAGGCGGTATTCCCAAGGGGCGCATCACCGAAATTTACGGGCCGGAATCCAGCGGCAAAACAACAGTTTGCCAGCATATTATCGCCAACGCGCAGGCTGCCGGCGGTGTGGCGGCGTATATCGACGCTGAACACGCCTTAGACCCCGCATACGCGGAACGGTGCGGCGTAGTCGTCAACAACTTATATATCTCTCAGCCGGATACCGGCGAGCAAGGGCTTGAAATTACAGAAATGCTGGTTCGCAGCGGCGCGGTAGATGTGGTGGTTATCGATTCGGTTGCCGCGCTGGTGCCTAGGGCAGAGCTGGAAGGTGAAATGGGAGACGCCCACGTTGGGTTGCAGGCGCGGTTAATGAGCCAAGCGCTGCGTAAACTTACCGGCGCAATTAATAACACGCAAACCGCGGTTATTTTTACCAACCAGCTGCGCGAAAAAGTGGGAGTTATGTTTGGGAATCCTGAAACAACACCGGGCGGACGGGCGCTGAAATTTTATTCATCCGTTCGGTTGGATATCCGCCGGTCGGATTCTATTAAGCAAGGCACAGATATTGTGGGAAACAGAGTAAAGGTGAAGGTGGTAAAAAATAAAGTAGCCGCGCCGTTCCGTGTCGCCGAATTTGATATTATGTTTAACGAAGGCATTTCCCGCGAAGGCGATTTGCTGGATATCGGGTTGAGCATGGGATTGGTGAAAAAAAGCGGGGCATGGTTTACGATGGGAGAGAACCGATTGGGGCAAGGGCGCGAAAACGCCAAAGATTATTTGCGGCATAACCCGGAACTTACTTTGGATATCGAACGGCAAATCCGCTCTATTGCGGCTCCCGGCGAAATGAAAGGCTCGGCGCTGGGAGACGCCGATGAATTTGAAGACGCCGAAGCGGCAGAGTGAAACGCCGCGCCGCGTTGCTTATCAAACCACAAGAAATGACCGCCGCGCCGCAGAAATTCGGTGAGCGGCGGCCATGTTTCCCGCCAATATTCATATTGCTTTGACCGAAACCGATATTTAATATATACTAAAGACGCAATTTCCCCGTTATGTATATTTTTTTTTGGGGCTTTCGCTTGCATCTGAATATCGGGCTGCGCAATAGACAACAACCTGCGGCGCAAAGCATTGGGCGTGGGGTGTCCTTGGCTTTCTCCCAACCTATAGGTGAATTGATATACTTTTTGCGGATGCAGCAACTAGCCCAACATTTTATTGCAACCGGGAGGTCTGTTCCCTGAATCCCGCTGTTAGCCAAGCTCTTATTATCGGTTTCGTTGCCGCCGCCGCCGGAATTATATATTTAATGAGAGAATTAATGAGGGTGAAGCACTCACAGCAAACGATAGCAGCTCTTCAGTTAGCGCAAAGACTGCGCGATCCTCAAATGCAGGAATCCATCAATATCATTCGTTCCTCTGCGTTTACGCCGCGCCGCGCGCCGGAATACGATCAAAACAATTCATTGTCCGCCGCCGCGCCGGGGCGCAGCTCTTTTTCAGATCGCGAGAAAGCGCTGCGCGAGCTGTGCTTTTTCTTAAGTCTAACAGGCTCAATGGCGAAACGCAAGGTTGCTTCTGCCGATGAAATATTCTTTTTGATGGGAGAAACCATCAGCCAAACATGGGGCGCGATGCGGCAAATGCAATCTGTTGGCGGCGCTATTTTGTCGGGAGAAGATATGCAGAATTTTATATGGCTGTATACAGAATGGCTGAATTACTCCCATCGGCGCGGCGCCAGCCTGTCGGCCGCACAAAATCCGCCGCCGGAGTTTTCAGCAATTAAAACCGCAAAAGTAGACGCTCGCATTCCGGCGCACGCAAAATAGCGGCGCAATTCATTTTTTATGGGCGCGAGCTTTGCTGTGCGGCTGCGCTGCCGAACTGCGTTTCCATGTCCTGTTCAGGTGGCTCCGGGTATTTTATTGCCGCCGCTTTGCCGGCCAATATTGCCGCCACCGGAAGATGATCCGACGCGCTCAGCGTTTCTGGGATATCTTTGGGAGTAATAACCTTGCACTGCTTTACCCGCAGCGCGGCGCGGATATCTGCCCATATGTAGTCTATACGGCCGGCCGGCAGCGGATTTGGGCAGGTTGGCGGGACATCTTTGGGGCCATAGTACATTGCCAGGCAATCTATATAATCTGCGTTGAGCAATGCGCGCGCTGCTTTGCGGGGTATCAGTGTATTTACGGTGGAGTTCATAGCGTCTGCCAGTGGTTTAGCGTGCGCCAAGCTGCGAATCAGCGGTGAAAAAGGTCTTAGCGGCGGCGGAATAATATAGTTCAAATGTGGCAGCCCCTGCATTTTTGCGTCAGCCGCTTTGCGTTTTTTATCAAATTGCGTAACCGCCTGGATTAATTTGTTTACGCGAAACATTTCACCGGGCGCCAACGCATTAAAATCACCCAATAGTATATGCGGCCGCTTTTGTGTTTGCGCAGTCTCCATTAGGGCGATGTATTCTTTCACTTCCCGCTCACGCTGTTTTTCTGCGGCGTAACCCTGCGAAAAATTTGCGGTTAAATGGCCGACATAGATATGCCAATACTGTTCCTCGCCGGGGATATCCAGAACCGCTTCAATAAGACCCTTTTGGAAAATGGGGTTTTCAAACAATTGAAATGACACGATGGGGAATTTGGTTAATATTGCCAAGTGAAATCCAGACTTTACAAGGCCGATTTGATAATTCATTTCAAGCCTATCCGCAAGGCCGGCTAATTTTTGCGGATCATTGGCCTCTTGTATTCCTAAAATATCCGGGTTGATTGCCCGAATGACGGTTTCAATGTCAGAGATGCGATTTTGCCCTCCAAATAAAATATTGTACGTCATTACGGTAAAAGATGTTTTTTGTGTCATTGCAATAGTTTGCCTTTTCAATGGAATGTGTGATCCGCTTTTTCAGGGTTCAGGTCTATAACCAAAAAGACTTATGTATGATGATGTACTTGTATAAACGTTTTATCGGGAAAAATAGCCACTGTGTGCGAATGAATACCACGGCCGCATGAGAATATATGTATGGGCGGCGCCACAGTTGCATGAATGAAACCGTTGTTGTTAGTTCTTGTTATATAGTATCGTCATGTTCTTGAATTATTACACAGTTTTTCGACGATATTAGATCTTTCGTTGGAAAAAGCAGCGCATGTTTTTTTGTATCTGAAACAAAAGGGAGGTTTGGGGCGCCCCGGAACGCCGTATACGCGGCGCTGCCCCTTGTTCACTCCCGATGTTCCATATTGAAGCGAACGTCCCGGATATATCGACTGCTTCTGTTTTGCCGGAATTCTGATATATGGCTGCGCAACGGCAATAACTATACGAAATATGCGGCTTTGAAGTATTTTGATAACTTTGATACATTTTTTGCGGTTTACCCCTTTCGCACACTGCCCAAATCGTGATACTATGTCTCTGGCTACACTACCTTGTGAGGACGCGGCAGATAACAGATACAATGATGTATATGGGCGCCGCAGCCGCTTCTGATATCGCATCCTGCCTGGTTTTCGTATCAATTGAAGCAATCGTGTATAGGTTGCAGATTGGTAAAAGGAGAAAAAGACTGTGGCAAAAGCTATAAGCAGTCTAGAAGACGCCGTAAAAAAATCCCCACGAAAATGGGTGTATCTGTTTACGGAAGGAAACGCTAAAATGCGTGATTTGCTGGGCGGAAAAGGCTCTGGAGTGGCGGAAATGACGAACGCCGGCCTTCCTGTTCCCATGGGCTTCACTATCACCACTGAAGCTTGTAATGAATATTATCACGACGGCAAATCTTTTCCCAAAGGCATGTGGCAGCAAACGCTGGCCGCGTTGCATATTGTTGAAGACCAAATGAATAAAAAACTGGGAGATAAAGAAAATCCGCTTCTTGTCTCCGTGCGCTCCGGCGCTAAGTTTTCCATGCCGGGAATGATGGATACCGTTTTGAATCTCGGCTTGAATGATGAAAGCGTTCAAGGCTTAATTGCGCAATCTGAAGATGAGCGGTTTGCGTATGACGCCTACCGGCGTTTTGTGCAGATGTTTTCTAAAATTGTGCTGGATGTTGACCCTAAACTGTTTGAAGAGCAGCTGGACCATGCCCGCGAAAAGGCTCATGTGAAAACTGACGCCGAACTTTCCGCCGAAACATTGAAAGAACTTGTCGGAACATTTAAGGCAATTTCACAAAAAGCCTCGGGAGTTGTTTTCCCGTCAGATCCGCTGGAGCAGCTGCAAAAAGCTATAGAAGCAGTATTTTCTTCGTGGAATAATGACCGCGCCATTGCGTATCGCAATGCGCAAAAAATACCCCATGATCTTGGCACTGCGGTAAACGTACAGTCAATGGTTTTCGGCAATATGGGCTGGGATTCCGGCACCGGGGTTGCCTTTACGAGGGATCCCAATATTGGAGATAAAGAAATTTATGCGGAATATTTGCCCAACGCGCAAGGCGAAGATGTGGTTGCAGGTATACGAACTCCTCTGAAAATTGAAAGCCTGAAAAAAGAAATGCCCCAAGTGTACGAGCAGTTTGTGCAAATTGCCCACCGTATGGAAACGCATTATCGCGATATGCAAGACCTTGAGTTTACCGTTGAAAAAGGTCGGCTGTTTATGCTGCAAACCCGTTCGGGCAAGCGCACTGCGGCGGCGGCGGTAAAAATTGCGGTTGATATGGCGCAAGAAGGCTTAATTACCAAAGAAGAAGCTGTTATGCGTGTTGAGCCAAACCATGTTATTCAATTGCTTATGCCGCAGTTTGATCCCGCATCCAAAAAGCAGGCTGTTACAGAAGGCCGCTATCTGGCAAAAGGATTGAACGCTTCCCCCGGCGCATCCTATGGCAAAGCAATTTTTGACGCTGACACTGCCGCAGAAGTCGGGAAAACCCAGAAAGTGGTGTTGGTGCGCCCCGAAACGTCCCCGGATGATGTGCATGGCATGCTTACTTCTACCGGCATTTTAACTGCGCGCGGCGGCGCTACCAGTCACGCCGCTGTTGTTGCCCGCGGATTCGGTTTGCCCTGCGTTGCCGGCTGCGAAGCCATTCGCGTGGATGAAGAAGCCAAAACACTTACGGTTATTGCGACCGGCGAAGTTTTACGGGAATATGATGATATTTCTATCGACGGAACGACCGGTGAGGTGTTTAAGGGCATTATCTCTGTAAAAGACGCCAATTATGAGGACCAGACCGATTTGCAGGTTATTCTGTCGTGGGCAGATGATATTCGCAGAATGCAGGTTTGGGCTAACGCCGATAATCCGCACGACGCGGCAAAAGCGGCGTTTTTTGGCGCGCAGGGTATTGGCCTGTGCCGCACCGAGCATATGTTCTTCGACCCGGCTAGGCTGCCGATTGTGCAGCACATGGTTGTGGCGGA
>JAKAOI010000117.1 GCA_021812265.1 Chloroflexota bacterium
AATATGACAGATTCCGAAAGAACGAAGATACTGCTCTGTGTATTATAAAAATAACAGGTCTTTCTTCATCAAGTATACGCATTCAGCAAATATTTTGCAAGAAAATGGTATTTTTAATGGGCTTTATAAGTATGATATATTCAGGAAAATGAGTATGATATATGGCGATATATTTTTATTTGTTGCCGGATGAAATGGAAGTTAATCAGATATATATTAAAAAAATGTCTGAAAAAGTATTGACTTCCCGAAAATGATATGGTATAATTTTGGCAAAGATTCGAATCATTGGTTCAAATATTCATCCTTTATCTGATAAAAATATGAAAATATTGCTTGTTTTCATGTAAATGAATATGATGAACTAAATACTGTTGTTACTGAATTCAGAGATTGAATTTTGTCGCATAGAGATTTTTTTTGGCTGGTTTTACAGTGAAACTTAGCTAAAAAAATAATACTCAGGCTGCGCTGACGCAACCAAGAAAAAGTACTTTCAAGATTTGATATTTTTATCCGTTATTGCTAATTGAGAATATAGCGCTGCAATCGGCTTTTTTTGCCGCTTTCCATTTCTGAAAGATTACTTTTTAAACCGGAATTATGAGAACACTGTTTTGTTTGCGCCAGCCGCGCCGCTTTTCTTACGAATCAAATGCAGATTCGTGCCAAAATCCAAAGGAGGTTTCATTGTGCGTCGCTCAATTCAAGTTCTTTCAGCGTTTGCCTTGGCAGCAGCAATGATATTTGCCGGCTGCGGCAATTCCGCTTCAAGCAGCGGTTCGTCCAGTGTTTTAACGGTTGTTCCTTCCCCTGCCGGAGATTTTACGAACAACTTTAACCCATTCCTTGCGCCGCCTCAGGCAAATTATGGCGCGTTTGGCTTGGTGTATGAATCTTTACTGCAAATTAACCGGCTGAATGGCACTATTCAACCATGGCTTGCTACGCAATATCAGTTTAGTTCAGATAGCAAAACTTTAACCTTTACTCTCCGCCAAGGCGTAAAATGGAATGACGGTCAGCCATTCAGCGCGACGGATGTCGTTTTTACCTTCAATTTGCTTAAACAGTTCCCCGCAATAGACACCAACGCTGTGTGGAAAGATTTGGTCAGTGTTACCAATTCCGATCCCAACACGGTTGTTATGACCTTTAATAAACCCGGATTAACCGATCTTTGGTATATTGCCGGCCAAACGCCTATTGTTCCGCAGCATGTCTGGTCATCGTATCCAGACCCCAGTAAAGTAACCAACCAAAATCCGGTTGGCACCGGCCCATATAAAGTTGGTTCATTTACCCCGCAAGTTTTCACTTATGTAAAAAATTCAAATTATTGGAATGTCAGCTCCATTCACGTAGATACTATCCGCTATCCGGCGGTATCTTCAAATACCAGCGCAGATTTGGTGCTGCAAACCGGCGGGCTTGATTGGGCCGGCGTATTTACTACAGATATTCAAACATGGGCCAAAAGCAACGCCAATAATCACTTTTACTGGCCGGCGTCTAACGTCATTAATCTGTACTTTAACCTGACAAAAGCGCCGTATAACGATGTCGCTTTCCGTCAAGCGGTTAGCGCTGTCATCGATCGCCAGCAGCTTGTCACACAAGGCGAATCTGGTTTAGACTCGGTTGCCAACCCAACCGAACTGATGCTTCCGGCGCAGCAGTCTTTCTTAGATTCGCAGTTTGCCAACGCTTCTTTTGGTTCCCCAAGCGTTACTCAGGCGCAAACTATCTTGAATAACGCCGGATACAAAAAGAACAGCGCGGGACAATATTTGGATAAAAACGGCAATCCGATTAAATTCCAAATAAACGTTGTTACCGGCTGGACCGACTGGGATACTGATACGCAAATTATGGCTCAGGAATTAACGCAACTCGGTTTCCAGGTAACGCCAAATGTAATTTCGTTCAATCAGTATATTTCTTCACTGCAAAACGGCTCTTTCGACGCCGCTATCTCTTGGACCAATCCCGGACCAACACCCTATTACCTGTTTAATTCATTGCTTTCCAGCAATAATACAGCTCCGATAGGGCAAAACGCTACATCCAATTACTGGCGCTACAGCAATCCGCAAGCCGACCAATTGCTCACTCAATTGGCTACATCATCGGATTCTGCGACGCAGCAGCAGGCGTTAAACGGATTAGAGTCTATTATGGTTAATGATATTCCGGTTATTCCGCTGTTCAATGGCGCAATGTTCTTTGATTACAGCACCGCCCGCTTTACCGGCTGGCCAACTCAATCGAATCCTTACGCCGCGCCTGCTCCTTATGAACAGCCAGATTTGGAGTATGTAGTTCTCAATTTGCAGCCGACGAACTAAGGTTTACAATATACAATAGCATTGGTTCGTTCCTTTCCCTCTGGAGCGCAGACATTTTGCCTGCGCTCTCAATTAATCACACGTGAGGCTTCCCATGAGATACTTCATACGCCGGATATTTTTTTATGTGATTGCGTTATGGACTGCTGTAACCCTGAATTTTATTATTCCCAGGCTGGCGCCGGGAGATCCCGTACAAACACTTGTCGGCCGTTCCCAAGGCCGTATTGACCCAAGAGCCATAGCGGCGCTGGAATTGCAGTTTGGAATTAACACCAAAATTCCTGAATGGCAGCAATATTTTAGTTATTTAGGTGATTTGCTGCATGGCAAGTTAGGGTTGTCGTTTGAATATTATCCCACACCGGTTTCCACCGTTATAGTCAGCCATGTATTTTGGACGATGGGGTTAATTGGTGTCGCAAGTATCATGAGTTTTATTTTGGGAACACTGTTGGGTGTTGTATCCGCTTGGAGGCAGGGTTCAATTTTTGATAGAATTGTGCCGCCGGCGCTTACTTTTTTATCATCAATACCCTATTTTTATTTAGCGCTGTTCTTTTTATATTTTCTTGGTTTTAAATTTGGGTGGTTTCCCATAATTGGCGCGTATAGTTTTACGGCGGATACTTCCCAATTCAGTTTGTCATTATTATTTGATGTGCTGAATCACGCTATTTTACCGGCGTTAACTATTGTTTTAGTTTCACTTGCCGGTTGGATGGTTGGTATGCGCAACGCAATGTTAAACACTCTTTCGGAAGATTATGTGTTAATGGCGGAAGCTAAAGGACTTTCAAACTGGCGGGTTATGACGATGTATGCGGCCAGAAACGCTATTTTGCCAAATATCACTGGTTTTGCGTTATCTTTGGGGTTTGTGGTTGGCGGCTCCATTATTATGGAATCGGTTTTCTCATATCCTGGAATCGGTTTTCTGTTGTTTCAAGCTGTGCAGAATTCTGATTATCCCCTGATACAGGGAATCTTTTTGGTTATTGCTTTGTCTGTTTTGGCGGCAAATTTTTTAGCAGATATTATGTATCTTATCCTTGATCCACGGGTTCGGTACTAAAAGGAGTCGGCTATGGAACTATTGAATACACATGGCGGCAAGCCAGCGGCTTCGCCAAAGCAGACCTCGAACAATATGCGGTCGATGATCAAAAATCTGGCGGCAAAACTTGCGATGCCGCAGCTGCCTAAATCAGCAATGTTTTGGACAGGTATTGGCATGCTGCTGTTTTTTATTTTGGTTGCTGCTTTTGGCCCGCTTTTTATTCACGGTGACCCTAACGCATTCAGTAACGATTCATTGGCGCCACCTTCAGTAAAGCATTTATTAGGAACAACTCTTACCGGTCAGGATGTATTTTCGCAATTGGTTATCGGCGCAAAACTTACATTACTATCTGGCTTTGCCGCCGGCGTCATTGCCACAACTCTTTCGGTGATTATGGGGTTGGTCAGTGGATATTTAGGCGGGTGGGCAGATGATGTACTGTCGCTGATTACTAATATTTTTTTGGTTATTCCTGGGGCGCCATTGGCAATTGTTTTGTCTTCTTATGTGCCTAACACATCGGTATGGCCAATTGTTTTCATTGTGGGTCTGACAAATTGGGCATGGGGGGCGCGTGTTTTACGGTCCCAAACACTGACGATGCGCGACAGAGATTTTATACAAGCCTCCAAATTAGGCGGAGAAAATAATTTTAGAATCATCTTCTTTGACATCATGCCGAATTTAATAGCGATTGTTGCATCCAGTTTTATTTTTACTACTATATACGCCATATTAACAGAAATTAGTCTGTCGTTTCTTGGCTTGGGCAATATTCTTGCCGTAAGCTGGGGCAATATGCTGTATTGGGCGCAGAATAGCGGAACATTGTTAAGCGCATGGTGGTGGTTTTTGCCGCCGGGGTTATGCGTTGCGCTGTTAGGATCATCCTTGGCGTTTATCAATTTTGGGCTAGACACCATTGTGAACCCGAAACTTATGATGGTTCCGTCTAAGAATCGTGGAAAGAAGGCCGCCGAATGACCGCACAAAATAAAGTGATATTAGATGTTCAGCATATCGGAGTTGACTACTTTTCGCGTTCAGGAACGGTTCACGCTGTATCGGATGTGTCTTTTTCCGTCAATCGCGGGGAAATTTTTGGGCTTGCAGGTGAAAGTGGCAGCGGAAAATCTACCTTGGCGTTTGCTGTTGCCCGGCTGTTAAAGTTTCCGGCAGAAATTACCGGCGGCCGCGCGTTGTTTTATCCAAAACCGGATGACGCGCGCAGTGAGCCAATTGATATTTTGCAATTAAATAAAAAAGAATTGCGAGATTTTCGCTGGAAAAAGCTGTCGATAGTTTTTCAAAGCGCTATGAACGCCTTAAATCCGGTATTAAGTGTGCAAACACAAATTATTGATACTCTTCGCACCCATCATCCGCATTTACATCGCGATGAGTATTACCAAAGAGCGGTTGAACTGGTAAAAATGGTGGGTATTGCCCCCGAACGGTTAAAAAGCTTTCCCCATCAGTTAAGCGGCGGTATGCGGCAGCGTGTTGTTATTGCTATTGCGCTGGCGCTGAATCCGGAATTGATTATTATGGATGAGCCGACTACCGCTTTGGATGTTGTGGTGCAGCGCGAAATCTTATCAGAAATTCAAAACTTAAAGAATACATTTGGGTTTTCGGTGGTGTTTATTACGCACGATCTTTCACTGCTTACAGAGATATGCGATCATCTGGCAATTATGTACGCCGGTAAAATAGTGGAGCAATCAAATCGGCAAACTATTATGCGCAACACACAGCATCCCTATACTCATGGCTTGTTGCATTCTTTTCCTTCGCTTTATGGCGAAAAAAAGCAGATTTTGGGCATACCCGGGCATCCGCCTGATTTGCGTAATTTGCCACCGGGCTGCGCATTCCATCCGCGCTGCGCGTTTGCCGCGGAGTCTTGCCGCACTGTTTACCCATCATTACAGCCGGTTGACGCTTCTGCGGCGGATCATTTAACTGCGTGCCATTTATACGATCCTCGATTGCAGCCGAATGGGCCTCCTAAATCACTGAGTCGGCAAGTTGTAAACGATGAACCGCAAACCATCGAAACAGACATTTTAGCGGGAGGCCAATAACATGACACATGCAATGCAACATGGCGCTGCGGCAGTCTATTCTGATTCGTCAGCGACCGTTTCACCGATTTTGGAAGCGCGGAACTTGCGAAAAGTGTTTCCTGTTGGCGGCGGATCTTTATTTGGCAGGCAGCAGACGGTGAAAGCGCTGGAAGATTTTTCTGTCTGCCTGCGACCCGGCTATACTACCGCATTGGTTGGTGAAAGCGGCAGCGGCAAAACAACGGCTGCCCGCATATTAGCCGGCATGTATCAGGCAACATCCGGTGATATTCTGTTTAGCGGTGTTTCTTCACGAAACATGCCCGGCGGGCTGCAAAGCCGCAAGTATCACCAGCATGTGCAGCTAATATTTCAAGATCCATTTGCGTCATTGAATGCGGCGCATTCCATTCGCTATCATTTGGCGCGGCCCCTGCAAATTTATCATAAGGCGCGAACCAAAACTGATCTGGAAATTGAAATTCTTGCATTACTGCAGCGGGTTAGCCTAACACCGGCAGAACAGTTCATTCAAAAACTGCCGCATGAACTGAGCGGCGGACAGCGGCAGCGTGTTGCCATAGCGCGGGCTTTGGCGCCAAAGCCATCTGTGCTGCTGGCTGATGAACCCGTTTCCATGCTGGATGTTTCTATTCGACTGGATATTTTAAATCTGCTTACCCGTCTGAAAGATGAGGAAAATTTAGCGCTGCTGTATATAACACACGATATTGCCAGCGCCAGATATTTTGCCGACACCATTTTAGTGATGTACGCCGGACAATCTATTGAAAGCGGCCCGAGTGAAGCGCTCATTAAGGAGCCGAAACACCCATATACCCAGTTATTGCTTTCCGCCGCGCCGGATCCCGCAAGAAATAGCGTTGAGCCTCTTATCGGCAAAGGTGAATCGCCAAGTCTCATCAATCCGCCGGCCGGCTGCCGTTTTCATCCGCGGTGTCCATTTGCCAAAGATATTTGCCGAACCGGTTTTCCTAAACGCACAGAAATACAAAAAGATCATTGGGTGAACTGTTTTTTGTATACCGACGCATTGGAAACCGCTTCGTCAGATATACCAGCGCCGGCGGCGCCGTAAAAATTTCATGTTGAGAATATATATCTATTGAGAGCTTGTTGAAAACCAGCAGCCGCTTATAAAAGCCACTCGTTTTTTATACTTTTTCGACAAAAAAATACGTTAAGCAACAGCCTTTTGCAGCATAAAACAAAAAAAACACGCTAAGGAGAAATAATCTCTTGAATCTTCAAACAACTCAGCCGGTGTATGAGCCGCAAACACCCTTAAATTTTCCCAAAGATTTTATATGGGGCGCCGCAACTTCAGCCTATCAAATTGAAGGAGCCATTTATCAAGATGGCCGCGGTGTAAGTATTTGGGACGAATTTGCCGCAACTGTTGGGAAAACCTATCGCGGTGAAAGCGGCGCCATAGCTATTGATCATTACAATCGTTATAAAGATGATGTGGCGCTGATGAAGCAGTTGGGTTTAGGAGCCTATCGATTTTCTGTTGCCTGGCCGCGGATTTTCCCCGCAGGAACAGGAACGGTAAACCAGAAGGGA
>JAKAOI010000118.1 GCA_021812265.1 Chloroflexota bacterium
GATCTTTCTTGCAGTCTTTTAATCAGTATTTGCCAAAAAGCTTAAATAACCAAACTGCCTCGGCGCTATTCAGCGAAGGCAAAGCTGCAGCTACAATCGATGGCCCATGGGCGTATGACACCTATGCTAAAGCGATTGGCGCAAATAATGTTGGCTTTGCGGTTCTGCCGACTGTAGACAGCACCAACAAGCCGATTTCCCCATTCGTTGGCGGCAAAACATTTATGGTTACAAAAACAGCAACCAATGTGCCATTAGACGTTGCGTTCATGAAATATTTCACCAATGAATCAAATCAGGTTACTATGTGTGTTGCTACCGGCGAAATTCCTGCAAATCTTGCTGCCGGCAATAATCCGCAGATAACCGGCAACGCTGTCATCAGCGCATTCTTTGCGCAAGCCAAAAACGGCGTTCCTTTCCCGAATACTCCGTATATGTCTGCTGTTTGGACACCAATGGCAAACGCTTTAGTTGCTGATTTCCAAGGCAATACGACTCCTGCGGCGGCAATGTCTCAGGCGCAGTCGCTGATCCAAAAAGGTGTTCAGAATATATCCGGCAATTAGTTTGCCATAGCAAGCCATATTGACCGTTCAATTCTGAAGGGTTTGGGATGCGCTGATGGCGGTATTTCCCGCCATTGGCGCATTTCAAGTAATGTCTAATTGCGCGTTGCGGAAGGGAAGGCTTAATGTATGCTTCAGGTTAAAAAACCAACGATAGCGCTGTTTTTGTTTCCTACATTTTTGTTTATCGCTTTGGTGAATATTTTCCCGATAGCCTATACCATTTATATCTCACTTACGAATGAAAACACCTTTAATGAGTATTTGCAAACCTACCATTTTGTTGGATTGAAAAATTTCCAATCCATTTTAACCGAGGCAAATACTGCTTTAATTCCTGTTGTTTTTATTACGTTGCTGTATGTTGCGTTGTGTATTGGTTCGTTTTTGGTGATCGGTATGATAACCGCAATGATATTAAATGATAAGCGCATTCGGGGGTTAAAAATTTGGCGGGCGCTCATTATTCTTCCTTGGGCAATGCCATCCTTTGTTACGGCGCTGATTTGGAAATTCTTATTTGATTATAATTTTGGCCCATTTAATAATATTTTGCGATATATTACACAAAATGTGAATACGGGCGTTAATTGGTTGGGCAGCCCAATTCCTGCGTTTATTGCGGTCGTTGTTGTAAATCTTTGGCTTTCTTATCCGTTTTTTACTATTGTAATTCTTGGCGCGCTGCAAAGCATTCCGGAGGAATTAAATGACGCCGCTAAGGTAGATGGCGCTTCGCCTTGGCAGCGTTTCCGCGAGGTTACTCTGCCTTTGCTGGTTCCTGCTATTACACCAATCACTGTTATGAGCGGCATAACTACCTTCCAGATGTTTAATACCGTGTGGCTGATAACTGCCGGCGGCCCGTTCACCGATATTACAAAACCTGGCGCCACCGATTTTGTAATGCTGTATTTCTATAATTATTTTACAACCGGCGCGTTTACCAATTATGGTAAGGCAGCGGCAACAGCAATTATTGTGTTTATTTTATTGCTGATTGTTATTCTTACCGGATTCCGGCTGACGGGATTTAACAGAGAGGAGACTGCAAAATGAGCGAAAGATCTTTACCGGAAAACGCCGCATCTGCCACGCAGAATATTAACGCCGCTATACGCAGCCGCCGTGCGGTTTCCGCTGTTCCGGCGAGGAAGACGGCTGATATATCGTATAAGGTAAAACGAAACCTAGGTTTGACGCTGGAATATCTTTTTTTAATCGCGATGACTGTTTTTGCGATTTTTCCCTTGTATTACGTGCTTCAAGCGTCTTTTAACGCAACACAGCAGCTGATCACAACCACACTGCAGCTGTTTCCGCAGTCGCCTACATTGGGTGATTATACTTATATTCTTGGTCAAACTTCATTTTTGCATTGGCTTCTGAATACCACGATGCTCGTCGGCGGATCTACATTGTTTGGGTTAATTATTTCTGTATTGGGCGCTTATGCGCTGTCACGATTCAAATTTAAGGGGCGGCTTTCAACCCTGACATTTTTGCTGACATTGCAGGCGTTTCCGGGGTTGCTTGCCATAACAGCGTATTACCAGATTTTGCAATCACTTCATTTAACCGGAACTCTTGAAGGATTAATGCTTATTTATACTGCGGGCAGCATTATATTTGGCGCTTGGAATATTAAGGGATATTTTGATACATTGCCAAAAGAATTGGAAGAGGCAGCGTATGTAGATGGCGCCTCTACATTCAGAACGTTTTGGCAGATTATGCTTCCGCTGGCGTCTCCTTCCATTGCGGCTACGGCGCTGATATCTTTTATTGGCGGATTTAATGAATTTGCGCTGGCTAATTTGGTGCTTACCCCCAACGCTGCGCAGTCGAATATAACCATAACCGTAGGTTTATATTCTCTTGCAAATGATCACTCTACTCCATGGGGATATTTTGCAGCGGCGTCAGTTTTAGTTACTGTGCCGTTAGTCATTATCTTTTTGTTGCTGCAGCGATATTTGCAATCTGGGTTGACGATTGGCAGCGTTAAAGGTTAATTCTTCTTTTTTAGATTTGGAGCGTTTTCTGTCGAGGAAAAACGCTCCTATCGTATCGTGGCTATTGTATCTATTGTAAAAGGAAAAAGCTATGTTTGCGCGCACATCCACAGGTAAATTTTATCGAAAGCCATTTGTAATTTTGCTCATTGTTCTGATTGCTTTGGTCGCTGCAAGTGTTCCTATAGCCATTTATTCATATAGGAATGGCGGGACGCAAACCGCGCAAACGAATACCGCGATGGGAAAATGCTCCACGCTGCCGCAAATAACTCCACTAAACTCTGCCGATATTAAATCCGGGCTGATCTATGAAATAATGGTCGATCGATTTTTTGAAGGCGCGCCAAATAAATCGATTCCTGCCAACGATACTGCGCCAACAGATCCCACACATCAGAATTGGCATGCGTATTGGGGTGGGGATTTACAGGGCATTACTGATAAAATTCCTTATCTCGCGGGGATGGGCGTTTCAGCAATTTGGATAACCCCCATTGTGGAAAATATTACACAGCCGGCGTATGGCGACCAAGCAGGATATCATGGTTATTGGGCGCAGGATGATTATCAGATAGACCCACATTTTGGAACGTGGAGCGATTTTGATACCTTGGTGCAGACTGCCCACTCGCATGGCATACAAGTTATTGTCGATTTTGCCGCAAACCATTCTAATCCACGCAATACCGGCGCCGATGGCGCAATTTATAAAAATGGGGTATTGCAAGCTTCCTATGGGAATGACCCCAATAATTGGTTTCACCATACACAAAACCAGCAAAGCGACAGCCTATATCAACAGGAGTACGGAACGTTAGAAGATCTCTCAGATTTTGCGCAAGAAAACCCCGCGGTAGACGCTTATTTGAAAGGCGCAATTCTGCAATTTTCGCAGCATGGAGCCGATGGCTTTCGGTTTGATTCAGTAAAAAGCATGCCCGGACCAACCGGCGGCTGGCTGAAAACAGTAAGCGACGCTATTGAAGCGAAAAAGCCGTCGTATCTGGTCGGAGAATGGTATCTAACCGGCGGAACAGGAGCTGTAACCTATTCGGAAGCAGCGCAATTTGCCAACTCCAGCGGCATGGCCATTTTAAATTTTCCCATTGATACTGCGCTGCGTGATGTATATGGAGTTGGGTTAAGCTCACCAAATGAAATAAACTCTACGTTACAACAGGAATATAAAGACTTTTTATGGCCGAATGATCTACCTAATTTTATCGATAACCATGATATGGCGCGCTTTTTGTCGCTGAATAGCAGCCACACATCGCTGAATGAAGCGCTGACGGCGATGATGACTATTCCGGGTATTCCAATTGTGTATTATGGCACTGAGCAATATTTAGTTAATAATAACAATAGCGGCGAAGATCCGTATAATCGGCCGATGATGCCGGGTTTTTCAACCACTACCCAAGCCTATCACCTCATCAGCTGTCTTGCCGCGCTGCGCAGAGCTAATCCGGCGCTGGCGTATGGAAATTATGCGCCGATAAAAATAACCCACGATGTCTATCTGTTTGAACGGCAGTTTGGCCAAAGTGTTGTTGTTACAGCCATAAACAGTAGCGCAGACACAACGCATTCATTTACCAATCTGCAAACAGCGTTGCCAGCCGGATCGTATACAGATGTATTGGGTGGGCTGCAAGGCGGTTCTGCGCTGCAGGTTGGCGCGCAGGGGATGATCAATTCGGTTGCATTGCAGCCAAATGAAATTGCCGTGTGGCAATATACAGCGCCGGATGGCCAGACTCCGCTGCTGGGAAGCGCTGCTCCGGAACTGACACATCCCGGCGATACGATGATATTGGATGGGCAAGGATTTGGAGCATCCGGAACCGTGCAAATTGGCGGCGTTTCCGCAAAAATAATCCAATGGTCAACAAATTCCGTATCGGTTACAGTGCCACAGATACCCGGTGGACTCACTACCGCAAAGATTTGCAATTCTGCCGGCTGCAGCGGCGCATATTCGGTAAATATTGCCAGCGCGGCGCAGGTTCCGGTTAACTTTACATTAAACGGCTTACCGACGTTAACAAGCAGTGACCATGTGTATATAACGGGCAATGTCGCTGAACTTGGCAATAACAGTTTAGATATCACCAAGGCGCTTGGCCCGATGGTGACGCCGGATACCGGAAATGTGCAATTTTTATTGGCCAGTCTGCCGGCCTGCGCTTCCATACAATACAGATATTTTATTGAACACGCCGATGGGTCATATACGATGCAAAGCGGATCTGCTCAAACATATACCGTTCCCTGTTCCGGTGAAGGCGCAATTACCGATAATTGGCAGGGAAAATAAATAGGAAACACCGCTTTATGTCTGCAACAGCGCATTGGTGGATATTCACCGCCGGCGAGTCGCTGGGCGCTGTCGAGATTTTCGCGCGCAATTGCATGCAATGCAATACATTTTGTCTGGCGCAAGCGGAAGCTTCATGATTATTGTATTGGTGAAAAATTATGTCTCATTCGACTGATTTATGTTATAATGTATCATGAAATCATGAGAATATCATAAAAGAGGGCAAATCATGCAAAAACGCATATTACTTGCGGAAGACGAAACATTGATTCGCATGGATTTAAAAGAAGAGTTGACGCGCTTGGGATTTTTGGTTGTCGGAGATGTCGGCGATGGGGTGAGCGCTGTAAATATGGCGCGCGAATTACACCCGGATTTAGTGATTTTGGATATTAATATGCCGGAAATGGATGGAATTTCTGCCGCAGAGATTATTTCAAAAGAAAAACTTGCCCCCACCTTACTGTTGACGGCCTATAATAATCCCGAATTAATCGAACGCGCTAAAGCCGCGCGCGTGCAAAATTATTTAGTGAAACCATGGAACCAAAGTGAGTTAAAGCCGGCAATTGAAATTTCTCTTACTCGCTACGAGGATTTGCGGCAGTTGGAAGAAAAAGTAGATGATTTGGAAGATCAGCTGCAAACCCGTAAAGTCGTTGAAAAAGCAAAGGGTATTCTTATGGAAAAGCAGGGGCTTAGCGAAAGTGAAGCTTTCCGCAGAATACAGCGGGCAAGCATGAATTCACGCCGAAGTATGCGTGAAGTCGCCGAAGCTATTTTACTTGCTAACGATTTATAAGCAGTAGGCAACATTCATGAATGAGCATGCGCCAATTGCGGTAGGTGTCCGTTTTCGCCGCGCGGGGAAGCTGTATTTTTTTGACGCTGCAAATTTTCCGAATTTGCGGGTTTCGCAATATGTTATTGTCGAAACACCACGCGGAAAAGAAGCGGCAAGAGTTGTAATTGCTCCCAAACAAATTGCGTTGAATGAACTGGAAGAGCCGCTGAAGCCGATTTTTTGCATAGCCAGTGATGATGATTTGCGGCAAATGCTGGAGTACAAATCCCGGGAACGTAGTTCGCTGCAGACCTGTAATGAAAAAGTTCTGCAGCATGATTTGCCAATGAAATTAATCGAAGCCGAATATGCGTATGATGGCTCACGCCTAACTTTTTATTTTTATTCGGATGACCGAGTAGATTTTCGTGCGTTAGTGCGCGACTTGGCGGTGCAATTTCACACCAGAATAGAGCTGCGCCAAATTGGGTATCGCGACCACGCAAAATTGCTTGGCGGGCTAGGGCCTTGCGGCCGCCAGCTTTGCTGCTCTACTTGGCTGGCAGATTTTGGCGCTGTTTCTATAAAAATGGCCAAAGAACAGTCACTGCCCTTAAATCCCACAAAAATATCCGGTGTTTGTGGCCGGCTTATGTGTTGCCTAGCCTTTGAAAATGACACATATATTGAAGCAAAAGAATCGATGCCAGATGTTGGTGAGGAGTTTATAACTCCGGATGGCCCCGGTAAAGTGGTTGCGCAAAATGTGCCGAAATATAGTATCGATGTACAGCTGGAAAGCGGTGTTATTATTTCTGTGCCTCTGCAGCGCAATGATCCATCTCAAACATCTGCGTCGGATGATTGCGGAATAAAATGCTCTACACGTGAAAAAAAATAAGGAGAATTGGCGCATCTATGCCGCAAACATACAGCCGCTGGGACTTACGCATGCATGTTCAGGCAGAAACACTTCGTATGCGCATTGTAACACTGCAATCCCAAATAGATCATTTGAAAGACAGCGCCGAAAAAGACGCTGTATTGCGTAAAATACAATATCTGCGCAGCAGACAGTTTGCTATTACAATCGGCGCTCCCGATTTTCAGTTGTTATCAGAGCGCCAAGAAACGTAGCAAATTTCCCCATATTCCTTTTCAAGGTTCAGGCATATAGCAGCCAATTGTCTCATGTAAAAGCGCCAATAACATAATAACGTTATGAAAAAGGAACGCGCAACAGATGACTTCTACAGAAATTGCCGAATTACCTGCGCATCCAGCGCTTAAAACTCGCCGCGCCATTATGCTGTTAGCGGTTCTTTCTCCTGTAACCAGA
>JAKAOI010000119.1 GCA_021812265.1 Chloroflexota bacterium
TCCGATCTACGCCAACGCGGCGGCAAGAACGGTAAATACGGTAAACCAAACACTATACCTATCTGCCAGCCGATGAATCGGCGCGCGCTGTTTTTCTGCTTCTGCAACCAGTTTAATAATTTGCGCATACTTGCTCTCACTGCTGCGCTTCAGCGCTTTTACCGAGATAACCGCGTCTAATAACACACTGCCGGATAATATCTGGTCACCGACAGATTTTTTTACGGGAACCGATTCCCCAGTAATATCCGCTTCACTGACATTACAATTTCCATCAATAATCTGCCCATCTACCGGCGCTATTTCACCGGGTTTTATAACAACAACCATACCAGCTTCAATGGAATCTGCCGGCGCATCAACCAACACATCGTTTTGCATCATATGCGCGGTACGCGGGGCGCGTTCTGCCAGCGCAGTTAATGAACTGCGGGCGCGCTGCAACGCAAACACCTCTATAGCAGAACCACCGGACATCATTAAAACAACAAAAGCTCCGGCCAAATATTCCTGTAAGAGCAACGAACCGGCTATCGCCATAAGAGCGATAAAATCAACCCCAAATTCTCGCCTGTACATACTCTTCAGTGAAGACCACGCCAGCGGCGCGCCGCCGATAATAATAATAACCAGCAAAGGCCACTGCGCTAAATCACCCCGGCGCGCCAGCCATAAACCGCCGCTAATTATCAGCAGAAATACCGCAATAACGGGGATCGGAAATTCGCGCACAGCCCGAGAAGCGCCGTTTTTTATGGTGTCAAGAAACATCGCTCCAGATTTTTCATCAGGTTTTTGCGCATTTTTTTTAATATAATCAATCGTCATGGCTGGATTTGCTCCTTGTAACAGCTCAACACGCTGCAATCAACGTCTTCTGTATACTATAACGAAAATCCGTCACACTTTCATCTTTTTTCATTCGTGAATAATCACAACGTCGTCACAACAACCAATTTTTTCTCTAAAAAGTATATTAACGATATCTACACATAATCTTTATACGTTCAGGATATATTTCTTTTGGAGGAATTAAAAGGATTCCACACATTTTCATCTCAATCGGAGGAAATCAATTCCATGCAAGAAGATCAAACACAAAACGCACAGCAATCAACTCATTCTGCGCCAAAAGCCGCGCCAAAGCGCCGCTGGATATGGATTGCAGGCATTGCGGCGGCAGTCATCCTTACCTTGGGGGTTGGAGCCATGTATGGGTCTGCCTTTACCGGCAGCGCAAAAGCCGCGGCAGGTTCAGTTTCACAATCAAACAACGGCTATCAAGCTCCTACATTAAACCAATCTTCACAAAGCGCTTCCGGCAGTGTAGACGCAACACAAAGCCCTTCCGACAGCAAAGATTCTACGAAAAGCGACACCGGCAGTGACGCGACGGAAAACAGCGCTTCTGACAGCAAAGATTCTGCGCAAAGCGGCGGTTCCACGCAAAGCGGCTCCGAATCTCAGGATGTGTATGATTCTTTAACGGTTACAAGCGTCAATGGAGCAACCATTACTGCTAAAGACGTTAACGGAAACACCGTCACTATTCAAACGACATCTTCCACAGTCTATACACAAAACGACGCAGTAGTTTCAGCCAGCGCAGTCAAGCAAGGTCTGAAAATCGATGTGCGCGGAACAAAAAATAGTGATGGAAGCGTAACTGCAACCAAAATTGAAATTGGATAACTATTCCAACGCTCGTTTTTGCAAATACTCATGAGTTTTTGCCGGCATCCGCGCAAAGTGGAATAATCAAAAGAGCAGATATTTCTTGACGGCTAATAACGTTCCCAATTCGCCCCAATAAGCTCTGCTTGAATGGTTCGATACGGTTCGGCGCCGCAAACACGATAGAGCTAACAAGCCGCCATATTCATACATTGCAGGACTTTCGCTGCAGCATGGAAAATCGGGGATGTACAAGGGGCGGCGCCCCTTGTACGGGGTTCTGGAGTGTCCCCAAACATCCCTTTATTTCAGATACGAGAACCATGTACTTCTCTTGCAAGCGAAAGTTCTAAATTGAATACGGCGGTTTGAAGTTGTATGACGCTTGTAATACCCATTTAGATAAATTTTTTCCTCTGCAGCGTAAAACATGTTATGATAGTAAATAAGAAACTGAGCGGCTATATGGAAGACAGGAAAATATCTTCTTAATCCGTTCATCAACAAAATATATATATATAACGTTTCTTTGCCCCAGCTATACCAATGGAACATTCACAACCTAACAAATCTAGCCAATTTGGCAAACAAATGCGTGCGCATATTTGCGCTATTAAGAAATATATATTGAAGAAAACGAAATATCTGGTAAAATTAGTAGTATCGGTAGTTTATTTCGTAATAAACATAAATAGATACTTTTATCTTAGCTGATTATCCTGGCTGATATTTTAGGGGGGTTAAGAACGTTTCGGTGATTATTCGAAATTTTGAAAAATTGCTGCAGCGAGCAAAAGCATTTGATGAAGAAGCTGTTACTTCGTTATATCATGCAGCCCTTCCTGTTGTATACAGATATGTAGCTGCCAGAATAACAATAAATCAGGACACTGAAGATATTGTCTCAGATATATTCTTAGCGATGGTAGAGCAGATTCACTCTCTACGGGCGGCAACCGAAGCTAGCTTTTTTGCGTGGATATTGCGTATAGCCCACAATAAAGTTATTCTATTTCAGAAAAATGACCGCTCAAGCAGCGAACATGTGCAGCCAATACTCATGAATGTTCCGGATGAATCAGATCTGCTGCCCTCAGCAGATTTGCTGGATAATCCCGAAAATCTGATTGAATGGCGCGAAATCGTAGAATCACTTGGGCTGGCAATTTCATATTTAACACAGGAACAGCAGATTGTCGTTTTAGGGCGATTTTTAGCAGGACAAAGCATCGAAAGTTTGGCTAAAGCGCTGCATAAAAAACCCGGCGCCATTCGCGCTATTCAGTTTCGTGCGTTAAATTCTTTGGCGGAGCAATTAGGAGGAACCCACAAAAAAAACAAACATCATGAAGAGGAAGCAACGAGTGAAGTTTAGTAAACCTTCTGAACAATGGGCCACATCACCAAATGAGGATGAGCCTCAAATAGATAACTATACATATGCAATCGTTAAAACATCTTTTCAATCTTTGCAGCAGATCGCCGTGCCTGCAAAATTCTCACAGACCCTGGAACAAACTCTGCGCAATAAAACACGCAAACAACTGCATAAAAAACAACAGCAGCGGGTTTTACGAATTTCTTTATCCTCCGCTGCTGCAATAATTTTTATTATCTTCGGCGCAATAAGTTTTGTAGCGTTTCACTCAATTCCCGGCGATAATTTATACGCATTAAAATCTTTTGAACAGCAAGTGCAATATGCAGTTATGATCACCGGCGAACAGAAAACACAAACTGCCCGGCTGCAGTTGCAAAACGCATTGCAAGATCTGCAGCAAGAAGTACAGCAAGGCAGATCGCAGGATAATATTCAGCAGGCGTTACAGGTTGTTCAGTCCTACACCCAGCGATATCTGCTAAACTACCGTCAACTAAGCGCCGCCGCCCAAGCTCAAGAAAAACAATACTATATCCAAATCAACCAATTGGAGGTTACCACCCTCACCACAATACTACGGCAGCCAAGCATTCGCATAAAATCTTCCGCAACACTGGTGATGGGTTTGCTCAAATACGGCTCAATTAGTATATCCGGTTATAAAATATCGCTCCAAGGACAAACAATTCTTATTCAGATCTCGGGACAGCAATTTAATCCTGCAATAAAAGTCGTTACCAAGCCGGCGATTGCGTTTACCGTTACATCAATTCAAACAAATGCCTTAACCCTTGCAATAGCCAGTGATAACTGGAGCAGCCAAAATATCCGGTTCGCGTTTATCAATCCGGATAATGAAACTGCCGAAATTATCATTAGCAAACCACCCTTGCAGAATGAAACTACGAGCAGTTACCAGCATACCGGAGATCATTCAGGGCACTCCGGCGCATCTCAGCCTACTAAAAAGCCGGCGCCTCCTGCCGGCAAAAAGCCGATCGATAAGAAAAAAATAAAACACCATTCCGGCGGCGGAGGGAAAATAGAAGCAAGTAAGCAAAAAACAAAGAGTCAACGCGCCTCATGACAGAACTTGAGATGTCCCCACATCCTGTTCATGATTCAGGAAAAATCTGCTATAATGGAGGGTGAGGACACAAAGTTTGAGGCCCCCTATTCCTGTTCAAAGTTCAGGTTTATAGCCGAATAGAAAAGTTATAATGAATACATGAACAACATCTTGCAAAAAATTACTCGATTTTTAGGAATTACTCATCAGGAATCTGAAATTGTTAGTGATATATCTCGCATCCATACGAATAATACAGAATACTTTAGAAAATGGCTGATTCTTGGTATACTTATCGGGGGAATAACTGGAGTTGGCATCGCCTTCTTTACAACACTGGAAAATATATTTACCCATATATTTTTAGAAATCGGCGCAGGGTATACTCCCCCATTGCCAGATGGTGAAGGAACCACCATTATCACACCGATAGCGCGGCTTTGGTTTTTTCCCATTGCAACCACCATCGGCGGATTATTATCCGGTGTTATAACCACATATTTTACCGATAAATCGGAGGCGCAAGGCGCCGATAACGTTATTCGGGCGTTTCACTTCAACAAAGGCAAAATAAAAATGCGCGACACCATCCTCCGCCCGTTTGCCGCAACCATCCTGATTGGCTCGGGGGGAAGCGCCGGCCCGGAAAGCCCCGTAGCCCAAGTTGCCGCCGGATTTGGCTCTGCCATAGCTACGTGGCTGCACATGGACGACCGCGACCGCAGAATAGCTCTGGCAGCCGGCGTCGGATCCGGTATCGGCGCGATTTTTAAAACGCCATTTGGCGGAGCGCTGCTGGGCGCAGAGCTATTATATCAGCACGATTTTGAATCGGAGGCAATTTTTCCATCTTTTGTCGCCTCGGTGGTTGCGTATACCATTTACGGCGAAATTTACGGATTCACACCCATCTTTGGAGTAGGCAAAGGGTATTCTTTTGTATCGCCGATATCATTAGTTGCGTTTGCCATATTAGGATTGGTCGCCGGCGGAATTGGACTGCTGTACACTAAATTATTTTTCTTTACACACAAAATATTTAAGAAATTGCGCATTCCAACCGTGTTAAAGCCTGCCATCGGCGGATTACTGGTGGGTTGCATCGGCATATTTTTTCCGCAAATTATCGGCGTGGGGTATGGCTGGTCGCAGTTGGGAATAAATAATAACTTCACTGATTTAGGGTATGGCTGGATGCAGCAAATCTTAAACTACAATTACGCCATATTTTTTATATTTCTGATGTTATCTCTTATCTTCTTAAAAATTATCGCCACATCACTTTCGGTTGGGTCGGGGGGAAGCGGCGGAGTATTTGCGCCGGGCCTTGTTATTGGCGGATATGCCGGCGCTTTCGTATGGGGCGCGCTGCATGTTATTTTGCCGCAATCAGTTGGCGCGCCGGGCGCATACATGGTTGTAGGCATGGGAGCGCTTTTTGGCGCTATTGCAAATGCCCCCATTGCGGTTATTTTAATGGTTGTAGAAATGACTCACGAATATACCTTGCTTGCGCCAACTATGCTGGCGGCTTCCTTGGCAATGTTTGTTACAAGGGGAAATTCAATTTTTAAAGAACAACTACCCACTCGGCTGGATTCACCCGCGCATAAATCAGAGTATATTATTCCGCTGCTGCAAAATATACGTATTGCAAATGTAATGGATAAGGCGCCTGTAAAAGTTGGCCTCAAAACGCCCTATGTCGCCATATTGGATCTGTTGAAAAACAAACAGGTGAAAATAATTTATGTTGTAGATAAAGATGAGCTAAAAGGCATCATCACCATGAGCAATATTACAAAAATCCGCAAAAATAATGTATCTCATCTTGTCGCAGAAGATTTTATGACAACAGATGTTATTACAACAACGCCGCAAAACGCGCTCTATAACGCATGGGCTGTCATAACCCAAAACGGTTTTCGCTCGTTGCCGGTAGTCAGCGAACAAAACGGCAAAAAGAAACTGCAAGGTATTATAACGCTGCAAGGAATCGGAGCCAGTTTAAAACTACCCATCTTAGAAGAAGAGCAACGGCAAATCTCGGAGGACCCCAGTCAAAACTTCGCGGAAAGTTCGCAAAATCTAGCAGTGGAAACCATTAATCCCGCCACAGCAGATTCTTTATAATCTGCTGTCAATTGGCGTAACGCGCCGCCCAAGAAACTTCAAGACAAAGAGATAATGGCGGTTCCCAGCAGCGCCAAAAACACCCCAATATATTGCGCCGGCGCCAATTTTTCCCGCAGGACAAATCGCGCCAGCAATACCGTCATCACCGGATACAGCGAGCCGATTACACTCACCACCCCAAAATTCGCCAGCGAGGCGGCATATGTATATAGCGCATTGGCTCCGGTGTCGAAAAAGCCAATGATGAGTATACTGTTAACCGCGCTCATGGGGACCACAAGGGTGTTTTTCTCCACACGCGAAAGCGCAAAAATCAGCAGCGGAGAACTCATTCTGGCAAAAGCAATAATCCACAGAGGAGAAGAGCCATGTGAAAGCGCGCCTTCAGCGGCAAATGTCAGAAATAAGCCAAACATCAGCGCTGTGCCGATGGCATAGGGTATGCCGCTTTGCCAAAAAGATCGCTTAGGAATGTTTGCCGTCGGCGATTCCGGTGATTTAGCGGCTAGAAATACTCCCAACAACGCCACCGGCGCTCCGAGTATCGCCAGCAACGCCGGTGGAGAGCCGAAAAACAGCGCAATAAAAAATGGAACCACCGCGGCGGTTCCCGATATAGGAGACACAATAGACATTGGCCCAATTGCCAAGCCGCGATAAAAAAGCAGCAAACCTACCGCGCCGCACATACCCGCAGCGGCTCCCCAGCCAAAATCCGCAAAAGTTGGCGGAACACGAGTGACCAACGCAGCAATAACCATCAGATCGGAA